>DASVIY010000298.1:0-13916 GCA_036386195.1 Acidimicrobiia bacterium
AACGGTGGCGCCCACGCCGACACCAACATCGACCTCCAGGAGTTCATGCTCGCTCCGGTGGGCGCGGCGAGCTTTGCCGAGGCATTGCAATGGGGGGTCGAGACGTACCACGCACTCAAGAGCATCCTGCGCGACCGTGGCCTCTCGACGGGGCTCGGAGACGAAGGCGGGTTTGCCCCGAGCTTGGCGTCCAACGAGGACGCGCTGCTCCTGCTCCTCGCCGCGATCGAAGCCGCCGGCTACCGGCCCGGCGAGGAGATCGCACTCGCGCTCGACGTCGCGGCGAGCGAGTTCTTCGTGGACGGGCACTACCAGCTCGCCGCGGAAGGTGAAGACCGGAGGCCGGCCGCGGTGATCAAGGCCGGACGCTACAAGCACGCGCACGAGGGCAAGAACTACACGCCGCTGGAGTTCGCCGCGTATCTCACCTCCCTCTGCGATCGCTTCCCGATCGTTTCCGTGGAAGACGGGATGGCCGAAGACGACTGGGACGGCTGGATGGCCCTCACGGAGCAGCTCGGCGATCGCGTGCAACTGGTGGGCGACGACATCTTCGTCACCAACACCGAGCGGTTGCGTGAAGGCGTTCAGCGGGGCGTCGCGAACTCGATCCTCGTGAAGGTCAACCAGATCGGCACGCTGAGCGAGACCCTCGACACGATGGCGCTCGCGGGCCGGCACGGGTACGCCTCGGTGATATCGCACCGCAGTGGCGAGACGGAAGACGCCACGATCGCCGACCTGGCGGTCGCCACCAACTGCGGCCAGATCAAGACCGGCGCCCCCGCCCGCAGCGAGCGCGTCGCAAAGTACAACCAGCTCCTTCGCATCGAAGAGGAGCTCGGGGTAACCGCCGTCTACCGCGGACGCGACGCGTTGGCGCGCGGGGGTTCGCGCGATGCCTGACGGCGGGCGTCCCACGCCGCAGTCGCCTGCTGCGCCTTCGAAGGGTGCGGCGGACGGCGCGGAGAAAGTGGCTTCGCCGGATAGCGGCCAGATCCGATCAATGGGTCGACGGGCGGCGGTGCGCCTCGCGTTGGTCCTGGTGCTGGTGATCGGTGCGCTGTTCGCGTTCGTGTTCCCGACGCGCGCGTATCTCGATCAACACCGCCAGACCAACACGGCCGAGCAGCGGCTCGAGTTGTTGCGCAAGCACAACGCGCAGCTCGCAGCGGAGCGCAAGCGCCTCGAGAGCGACGCCGAGGTGCAGCGCATTGCCCGCGAGCGTTACAACCTCGTGTTGCCGGGTGAAAAGGCGTACGCCGTCGTGCCCGGCACCATCGCGCCCGCAGCGGGTGCGCCGGGCTCGCCCAACACAACCGTCCCGCCCGCGGCGCAGAACAATGACTTGCCCGGTTACGCTGCCGGCACGTCTCCACCCGCGCCGGCACCCACGACGCCGACCACGGCAAAGCCTCACTGAGCCGGCGCGCACCCGCGCTCGTAGACTGGCGCGGTGCCCGGCCCGTCCGACGATCTCGACACGCTCACCCGGCTGCTGGGGCGCCCGCCGCAAGCCGACTTCGACGTCGTGCTGCGGCGGCCCGACGGGATCCCGAGTGTGATCCGCAACGCGCCGTTGCTGCGCGACGGCACCCCGATGCCGACCCGCTACTGGCTCGTCGACCCCGATCTCGTGCCGGCCGTGTCGGCGCTCGAGGCAAGCGGCGGCGTGCGTGCGGCCGAAGCAGCCGTCGAGCCCGGCGCCCTCGCTGCCGCGCACCGGGCGTACAACGCCGAGCGCGAAGCCACGCTCCCGGGCGACCATCACGGTCCGCGGCCGACGGGCGGTGTGGGCGGCACCCGCGGCGGCGTGAAATGCCTCCACGCGCACTACGCGTACTTCTTGGCCGGTGGCGACGACCCTGTCGGGCGCTGGGTTCACGGGCACGTCTCATGAAGGCCGCCGGCATCGACATCGGCACCAATTCGGTGCGCCTCCTGGTGGCCGACGTCTCCGGCGCGAATCCCGAGACCGCGACGTTGGTGTCGCTCGATCGGCGGATGCGTATCACGCGGCTCGGACAGGGAGTCGACGAGTCTCGACGGCTCGCACCCGAGGCCATCGCGCGCACTCTCGTGGTGCTGCGCGAGTACCGCGGCGTCCTCGACGACCTCGGCATCGAACACTTCCGGGCCAGTGCCACGAGCGCCGCGCGCGACGCCGGCAATCGCGATGACTTCTTCGTTCCGGCGCGTGAGGTGCTCGGCATCGAGCCTGAGCTGCTGTCGGGCAAGGAGGAGGCCGCCTTGTCGTTTCTCGGTGCGACGGCCGGCCTCGTCGAACCATCCCCGTTTCTGGTGGTCGATATCGGCGGCGGGTCCACGGAGTTCGTGCTCGGCACCCACGCGCCCGACGCATCGATCTCGATCGACATGGGCTGCGTACGTGTCACCGAGCAGTACCTTCACTCCGATCCGCCGGCGCCTGAAGAGTTGTCGGTGGCCGTCTCGGCCGTGCGGGACCATCTCGCCGATGTCGAACGTGAGATCCCGACCATCCGTGAAGCGGCGACGCTGATCGGCGTCGCCGGCACGGTCACGACCATGGCTGCGATCGAGCTCGGGCTGGTCGAGCACGACCGCGATCGGATCCATCATCTGCGGCTCACCCGGGTCGCGGCCGAAGACGTGTTCCGCACGCTGGCGGTCGAGCCCACCGACGTGCGGCGCCACAATCCGGGGCTCGAACCAGGTCGGGTCGACGTGATCGTCGGTGGTGCGGTCGTCCTCGTCGCCGTGATGCGTACCCTCGGATTCGACGACCTGCTGGTGTCCGAATCCGACATCCTCGACGGGCTGGTGCGCAGCCTGGCCTGATTTGCCCCAAAATTTCGGTTGAGAATCCGCTAACTCGCGCGCCTGCCGTGCCGACAATGTGGGGATGGAGCTCGCCGCTTTCACCACCTCACTGAGCCGGCTGTCGGAGCCGGACGTGCGCCGGGTTGCGGTTTCCCTCGCTGCCCACAGCGATTCTGCGGCCGGCGAGGTTGACGCCTGGCGGGCGACGCTCGGGGTCGACCGGGCACTGCGGCGCACCCATCGCTCACGCGAGGCGGCCCGCGCTGCGCTCGCCGCCAGCCACGCGGTGCAGGGTGCAGCCGCGGCCCGCGGCTTCGCACTTCCCGATCACGACGTGACGCTCGTCGCTCGTGCAGCGGCCGAGATCGCGCGTGGCATTGTCGCCGGAGAGCCGGCCGAAGACGACGTCCGCATGTTGCTCAAGCACTTCGGACCATTGCTCGCAATCTCCGCCTAGTCACTGACACGGGAAGTCAAAATGTCTTTCGGTCCCTCGGAACTGGTGCTCATCGCCTTCTTCTTTGTGATACCGATCGCGTCGCTGTTCGTCGTCGTCTTCGCCGTGCTCGACGCGGCCGGGCGACCTGAGAGCGAGTTTGCAGCGATACAGCAGAGCAGGACGCTCTGGATCGTGTTGCCGATCGTGCTGACGTTGTTGACCCTCGGAACCGGCGGGCTTATCGCCGGCCTCATCTATCTGATCTCGATCAAGCCGAAGCTCAACGCGGTCACAGTGAGCGCCGCTCACTAACATCCGGGCGTGCCGCTCACCGACCGCCTGCTGCTCGGCCCCGGCCCGTCCAACCCGTATCCGGAAGCGACAGTCGCGCTCGGCCGGCCGCTGCTCGGTCACATGGACCCCGAGTTCCTCGCGCTGCTCGACGAGACCTGCGAACGGCTCCGGCGGGTCTTTCGCACCGACAACGAGCTGACCCTGCCGATCAGCGGCACCGGTTCGGCCGGCATGGAAGCGTGCTTCGTCAACCTGATCGAGCCGGGCGACACCGCGATCGTCGGCGTCAACGGGGTCTTCGGCGAGCGCATGTGCGACGTGGCTCGGCGGTGCGGCGCGGAGGTCGTGCGGGTCGACGAGCGCTGGGGCCACGCGATCGCGCCGGAGCGGCTGCTCGACGCCCAACGCGACCACCCGGGTGCGCGCCTCGTCGCGGTCGTGCACGCCGAGACATCGACCGGTGTCGAAAACGACGTCGCACCGCTGGGCGCGTTGCAGCACACCGACACGCTCCTCATGGTCGACGCGGTCACGTCGCTGGCGGGCATTCCGCTCGACGTCGACGGCTGGGGGATCGACGCCTGTTACTCGGGCACGCAGAAATGCCTCGGCGTACCCCCCGGGCTCGCGCCGCTCACGTTCTCCGCGCGCGCCGTGGAACGGCTCCGCACACGGGCGACGCCTCCGCAGTCGTGGTACTTCGACCTCGGGCTCATCGGCGCGTACGTCGGTGGGGCGACGCGTCGATACCACCACACCGCTCCGGTTGCGATGATCTTCTCGTTGCATGGCGCGCTCGGGGCGATCCTCGATGAGGGGCTCGATGCGTCGTGCGAGCGTCACCGGCGCGTCGGGCAGCTGCTCCAGCGCGAGCTCCCGCAGCTCGGGTTCTCGCTGCTTGCCGAGGAGGGCCGGCGTCTCCCGCAGCTGACGTCGACATGGCTGCCCGACGGCGCCGACGACGCCACGGTGCGCAAGAGCCTGCTCGAGGGGTACGGCATCGAAGTCGGCGCCGGGCTCGGAGAGTTCGCGGGCAAGGCTTGGCGCATCGGGCTCATGGGTCACTCCGCCCGCGAGCGCTCCGTCGTCACACTCGTCGGTGCCCTGCGCGAGCTCCTCGCCTGACGCGGCGCCGCTCCCCACCGTTTGTGCAAAAGTGGCCCCTATAGGGCGCGCTCGTGCACAAACGTTGAAGTTGCGATGAGCATGCCGCGCCGGCGGCTCAGCCCGGTCGGGGTTCCGTCGGGAGCAACATGTGTTCGCGGTAGTAGCGCAGCTCGGCGATCGACTCGCGGATGTCGGCGAGCGCTCGGTGCGCTTCCGCCTTCCCCGGCCGGTGCCTGTAGATCTCCGGATACCAGCGCCGGCACAGCTCCTTGAGTGACGAGACGTCGACGCTCCGGTAATGGACGTAGCGATCGAAGTCTGGAAGGTATCGGTCGAGAAAGCGCCGGTCGACGCCGATCGAGTTGCCGCACAGCGGCGCGACGCCTGCCTCGCCGACGTGACCACGCACATAGGCCAACGCGTCATGACCGGCCGCGGCGAGCGTGACCGTCGACGCCTCGATCTCCGGCAACAACGCCGACTTGGTGTGCATCGCTCGGACGAAGTCGTCCATCGCGGCGAGGACCTCGGCCGGTTGGTGCACGACGATGTCGATGCCGTCGTCGAGTGCTTCCAGCTGCGCGTCGGTGACGAGCACCGCGATCTCGACGATGCGGTGACGATCCAAGTCGAGACCGGTCATCTCGAGGTCGAGCCACACGAGGCGATCGTCACCGGATGGCGCAGGAGTGACCACGGCCGCAACCCTACCGAGCGCACCACTAACCTTCCGGCGTGCCCCGAGATCGTGTGTCCCGCGCTCGTTGCGTGGTGTCGCGCGAGGTGCCGCGTTGAAGTTCCGCGAGGCCCGTTCGATGCAGGGGCCGCGGGCGGAGCTGCGGCCGTTGAAAGCCGGTGACTTCGAGGACTGGCGGGAGGTGCGCCTCCGCAGCCGCGAATGGCTCGAGCCGTGGGAGCCCCTCCCCGAACCGGGCGTGCCTGATCCGGTGACCGACCTCGAGGCGTTCCGGGCGCGCTGCGGGGCATGGGAGCGTCAGCGGCATTTCGATACCGCCTACGGCTTCGGCCTGTTCCTCCGGCGCGGCCCGCTCGTCGGCGAGGTCAGCCTCGGGAGCGTGCAACGCGGCCCGTTCCAATCCGCGTTCGTCGGATACTGGATCGACGTGAAATACGCCGGACAGGCGCTCGTGCCCGAAGGCGTGGCGCTGACATTGCGCTTCGGATTCGATGAGCTGCAGCTCCACCGCATCGAAGCGGCCATCGTGCCGCGCAACGTCGCCAGCCGGCGTGTTGCCGAGAAGCTCGGGTTTCGCGACGAAGGCGTCGCCCGCCGGTTCTTGCAGATCCGCGGCGTGTGGGAAGACCATGTGCGCTACGCGATCACCCTCGAGGAGTGGCACGACCAGCGCGACGACATCGAGCGCCGGTTGCTCACCGACTGAGTCAGGCGCCGGCAGCCCCCGCGACACCCTGCAACCATGCCGGGTCTTCCTGCATGAGCACATCAAGCTGCTTGCGGCTGTTGCGGGCCAGGCTTCGCACGTAGGCGTCGCGGACCCGACGGGCGGGCATCACATTCCGAGTGGAGAGCCGGCAGAGCCGGTCGGCGATCTTTCCGAGCTCTCGAACCTTGGGCCGCCGGCGCGCGTCGTACGCACGCAGCGCGGTGGTGATGTCGGGGGCGGTGGCGAGCTCATGACTGAGGACGGCGGCATCGACGAGCGCGCTGTTCCCACCCTGGCCGGCGTTGGGCCGCATGGCGTGCGCGGCGTCGCCGACCAACACTGCCCGACCGGCGTCGAAGTGACTGCACTCCACAGTCAACACGTCGTGGATCAGCAGGTCGTGGAATTCGCGCACGTGGTCGAGCACGCTGCCGGCGCGCGGCAATGCCGCGCCCCACGCGCGCTGCAGGGCACCGAGGTCTTCAGTCGCGATCGCGTGCGCGACGGCACGGGCTGACGCGGCAGCAACGAAGTACGTGCCGGTGCCGACGGGGGCCATGCCGAACATTCCGTACGGTGTCCAGTACTCGACGGTCTCGTCGACAGCGGCCTGCGCGACGACACCCGTGAAGTATTTCTCTCCTCGAGTTCGCACGGAGTCGCGGATGGGTAAGCAGTGCCGGACGCGTGAGCCGACGCCATCGGCTCCGACCACGAGGTGCGCGTCGCGCTTGCGTTCCTCTGGCGCGAGGAAATGCACCCTGCCGGTCGTGTCGGCATAGGTGGCACGCGCGCCATAGCGGATCGTGATGCGGGGCTCGGCCTCGAGCGCGGCACTGATCACGTCCGCGAGGAGGCTCCTGCGCAGCGCGACAACATGGTCGAGTCCCGGCCCGTACGGCGGCGTCGGGAGCGAGAGCAGCTCTCGCTCTTCGGGATCGCGAATGGTGGTGAGAGCGCTGCAATGCCCTTCCTTCTCGATCGCTCCGGCAAGCCCGAGTCCGGCGAGCACCGCCATGCCGTTCGGCTGGAGGATGATGCCCCCGTCGATGGACCTCCGGTGGCCGTCGCGTTCGAGCACCGTCACTTCGGCGCCCGCACGGGCGAGCAACAACGCTGTGGCGGCCCCACCGATCCCGGCGCCGATCACCGTCGCCCGCGCGCCGCCGAGGTTCATGTTGCGGGAGTGAGCGTGAACGACCGGGCGAAGCGATCCCAGCCTTCGGGCTGCTTGTCGTGTGATCCCACTTCGATCGTGTAGATGCGATTGTCCACCAGAATCAGGCGGTCGCGGTAGGACGTGCCCCCTCGACGCGAGTAGATCTCGCGTACCCACGCCCGACCGAAGGCGCTATCCGCCGGTGCGAACAGCGTGCGTCCGCTGGCGGCGAGCTCGCTGGTGCGCACGTCCAGCGCAGCGGTCGCATCGCCGGCTGTGATCGCCTCGTCCTCGTAGCGCACTGAGAAGCTGTGGCCGCCACCGGGTGTGCTCGCGATCACGTGGGCCGTCGTCGGACCCCCATCGGAGGCCGTCCCGGCCACCGTGGTGAGCACGGGCGCAGTTGGGAACACCGCGCGGAAATGGCCGGCGCGCGAGGTGTACCTCGCGCCATGCACATTCCCCACGTAGGCGTGCACCGCGTTGCTGCTGCCGGCATCTGCCACCGATCCGTACGCGACCACCCCGCCGAAGCCGGCCAGCGCGACAAGTGCGAGCGTGCCGAGAGCGAGCGCGACGGTGCGACGCGTTGGCAGGCGCGGCCGGGCCACCGCCGGCGGCTTCGGTGCTACAAGCGATTGCCTGAACGCCGCGTTGTGCGACGCGAGCGGCGCCGCGGGGGCGGCTTGGAGGCGCAGCGGTCTCCCGCGGCGCCGCCGGGACGCATCGGGTACCGACGCCACTCTGGGACGGAGTGGCGCGTGGCACAGCCAGCACGAGGGTGCGCCCCGTTCGACGAAGGTGTCACACGTCGTGCAGCGCATAGGCGGCCATTGTACAGTTATGACCGTTTAGGGCAATTCGAGGAGGTTCAGGCGGAACCCGTCTCGCGATGAGGCTTGAAGAAGGGTTGGTCGAGTGACCAGAGCTGGGGTCCGAGCTCTGCGGTGACGGCGTCGTCGAACGTCGCCCGCCACGGCGCGTCCCGCAAGGACGCCTTGGCTCGAGCGTTGAGGTCGGGGGGCGCCTCGGCCCCGTGCGCGGCGAGCGCGACCGCCGCGTCGAGCAGCTCGGCCTCGGGCACGCAACGCCACGCGAGCCCGAGCTCGACCGCCCGGGTACCGTCGACCTGCTCCCCGAACAGCATCATGGCCGCGGCTGCCTGCGGCCCGACGGCGCGTTCGAGCAGCCAGCTGTGGCCGCCGCCGGGGTGCAGTCCGATCGACACGAAGCGCGAATCGAAGAGCGCCTCCGGAGCGACGATTCGAACGTCGCATGCCAGCGCGAGATTGAGACCGGCGCCGATCGCCGGACCGTTGACGGCGGCCACCGTGAGCAACGGCGAGCTCCGCACCCGTAGGAACGCCGCGTAGATGTCGCGGAGGGCCTGCGCGCCCTTCCCACCGGCGCCGACGAGCGCGGCCAGGCCACTGACGTCGGCGCCCGCGCAGAACGCGGGTGGTGTACCGGTGATGACGAGCGCACCCACATCGCCACTGGTCTCGAAGATGTTGACGTGACGCACGATGTCTTGGATGAGCTCGCGCGTCAGCGCGTTGCGGCGCTCCGGATCGTCGAGCACGAGCACCGCGACGCGACCGCTCCTGGTAGTCAGCAGCGGCACGCCTACTCCGCCTCTCGTACCACGGCGGATGAGTGGCGGAAGAACGTCTCGACGTCGCGCTCGTATCGGTACGTGGGGTCCTTTTCGCCGACGGTGCGCTCGAGTCGGAGGCTGCGCGCGAACGCGTCGACGGCTCCGGCGGTCGAGTACTTGTAGTGATACCCGGCCTTCTTGAACCTCTGGTTGTCGACCGCGCGGCCATACCGCAGCAGACTCAGCATCTCCGGCGGCATCTCGAGCACGCGGAGCATGCGCAACGGCTCTGCGGCCAACGCGGTGAACACCGGCGGCATCGCCACGCGGCGCTTGCCGACGATCGCGCAGACCTCACTCCACGGGAGGGTGCCGTCGCCGACGACGTTGTAGACACCCGGCACGTCGTGCGTCGTGGCATACACCAGCGCGCCAGTGACGTCGTCTTCGTGCGCGAACTGCAAGCGCGGGTCGAAACCCGAAATCTCCGGCACGACGGCCATGCGCAGGGCCCTCGAGAACGGCGTCTCCAGTCGGTCGCCGAGCACGTTGGGGAAGCGCAGCTTCGTGACGATCACGTGCGGATTGTCTTCTGCGAAGTCGCGTACGAACGACGCCACCTCCATGAGCGATCGCTCCACGCGCGTACGCGGGGCCCGCGTGCGCTGCATGTCTTCGCGGAAGTAGTACGGATCCTTGTAGTTGGCGCCGTAGACGAGGGTCGAGCTCTTCACGACGACCTTTCGCACCGCGCTGCCGGCGGCGCCTGCGGCTGCCAGCATGTTCATGGTGCCGATCACGTTGATCTCGTGCATCGCGCGCCCGCTGAGCGTCGTGGAGTCGACGATCAGGTGGGTGTGAAGGATCGTGTCGACCTTGGTGGCCTGCACGATGCGATGCAGTATCGAGTACGACGAGTCGGCGCGGACGAACTCCGTGCGCTCGAGCGGCAGTCGTGGCTCTCGCGTGTCGAGCCCGACGACGACTTCGACATCGTCACGCTGCTCGAGCTCCTGCGCGAGGTGGCTACCCCAGAATGTGCCGAGACCGGTGACCAAGACCCGCATGCGTGCCGCCTCAGCCGAACCACACGCTGCGACGCGATCGCAACATGTCGTAGAGCGCCGTTTGGAGGTGCCCGCGGATCCGGTCGGCTTCCTCCATGACGCGGCTGCGCGAGTAACGCTCCTGGTCGGGCGGTACGCCGAAGTGGACCGGCGGAAGCACCCGCAGCTTGAACTTCGCCGGGAAATAGAGCGCGGTGCCCAACAGCGGCCCGAACACCAGGTGGTTCGCAGTGATCGGCACGTAGGGAATATTGACCAGCTTCGCGAGCAGCCTGTTCTTGAACAGGATCGGCATCGATTCTTCCGCGCCCACGACGGCGATGGGAACGACCGGCACGCCCGAGCGCATCGCGATCTCGACGAACCCTGCCCGTCCGAAGCGATTGAGCTTGTAGCGGTCGCGGTAGAGCTTGCCCGTGCCCTTCTCTCCCTCCGGGAACACCAGCGCGAGCTGTTCGTCGTCATGTAGCAGCCGGTATGCGTTGTCGGGGTGCGCGGGGACACCGCCGGCGCGCGCCCAGAGCGTGCCGATCACCGGCAGCGCGCGGAAGAGGTATTCGGCGAGGCCGTAGACGGGACGATGCAACTCCTTCTCGATGCCGTGCATGATCACCGGCGCATCGGGCGGGATCGCGCCGGCGTGGTTGGCCACCAGCAGGGCGCCTCCGGTTTCGGGGATGTGCTCCAGGCCCTCCCACTCGGCGCGGAAATAGTGCCGGTAGATCGGGTCGTAGAGCATTCGCGCGACCTCGCGCACCCGCTCGCTGCGGCCCCACGCGTCGACATCGCCTCTTCGAATCGCACGGTCGTCGAAATCGGGGGCCCGCTCGTCGGCCGGACGAATTGGCACGAGCGCGCTGCTGGTCGGAGCGGGCGGCGCCGCGAGCGTGGCGTCGTCGACTTCACGTCTCGTGGTGATGTCGATGGTGGGCGGCGCATCGCCGGTCGCGCGATCGGGCATCCCGGCAGCAAACCGCATCCCCGCCCGGGATGCAAACCTGGCCGTGGAGCCGGTCGTGCGAACCGCAGCAAGCGTCACGAAGCGTGGCCGTAGGTAGGGCCGCGGAACCACCCGGACGTATCGTTGGGAGCACGAGATGGAAGACTTGCGCGAAAAGGTTGCGGTCATCACCGGCGCTGCGAGCGGTATCGGATACGCGATGGCGGGGCGGTTCGACGCGATCCGCGCGCGACGATTCTTGGTCACCACGGAGCTCGACATGGCGCGGCAGGCGGTCACCATCCGGCGCGACGAGGTCGAAGGGGCTCCGCCGCTCAATCCGTTGGTCTGACACGAGGCGGTGTCACTCTCACCGCGCCGGTCACCTGCCATCGTGTCGATGCGAAGCGCGCGACAAGCCCCGCGAGGCGCGCAACCATCCACAGTGCGAGCGCACCCCAGAGCATCAGCAGCGTGCCGTCCGCGGCGAGCACGCCCCCGGCCAGCGGGAGGAAGACGACCAGTGTGGCGACGGCCATCGCCGCGGCGAGATACCCCGCGTCGCCTGCGCCGATCAGGATGCCGTCGAGCACGAACACGATCGCGTTGATCGGCTGCATCAGCGCGACGATCCAAAGCACCTCGAACGCCAGATGACGCACGCGCGCGTCCGACGTGAAGATCGGCACCAGCACGGGTCGCAGCGCCGCCACGAGTGCGCCGACGAGCAGCCCTCCGACCAGGCCCCATTCGAGCATTCGCCGGGCTGCAGCGCGCGCGTCGTGGGCATGTTCGGCGCCGAGGAATCGCCCGATCATCGCCTGGCCCGCGATCGCGATCGCATCCAACGCCAGCGCGAAGAACCACCAGATCTGGAACGCGATCTGATGCGCGGCGACATCGGCGTCGCCGATACGTGCCGCGACCGCCGTCGCCGTCAGCAACGCGAGAAGCAGCGAGGCGGTCCGCACGACGAGTTGGCTGCCGACGACGGCCGCAGCGCGGATTCGCGCAGTGTGGGGCGCGAGACTCGCGCCCGCAGCCACGGCGGTGCGGCGCACGATTGCGAGGAATACGAGCGCGGCGCCGACTTGCGCGATGACCGTTCCCCACGCCGAGCCCTCGATTCCGAGGCCGACGCCGTAGATCAGCACGACCTCGAGCACGAGGTTGAACACGTTGGAGCCGACGGCGATCAGCAGCGTGGTGCGGGTGTCCTGGAGCCCGCGCAGGTAACCGGCGCCGGCGAGGGCGATGAGCATTGCGGGGGCGCCGAGAATGCTGATGCGCAGGTACGTGAGCGCGGGCCGCGCGACGGCGCGCGAGGCGCCCATGACGTCGATGATCGTGGGTGCGAGTGCGAGGACGAGCACGGTGAGCAGCAGCCCCAACGCGGCCGCGAGCCACAAGCCCGCGATGCCCTGCTCCGCGGCGGCGCGCCGGTTGCCTGCGCCGAGCTGGCGCGCGACGGCGCCGGTGGTGGAGTACGCGAGGAAGTTGAAGATGCCGAAGACAGCCGTCAGCACGATGCCCGCGACTGCGAGCCCCGCGAGTGGGTTGGTCCCCAGGTGCCCGACGATGGCGGTGTCGACGAGGATGTACACCGGCTCGGCCACGAGGGCACCGAAGGCGGGCAGCGCGAGACGAAGGATCTCGCGGTCGTGGGTGCTGCGCCATGCCGGCAGTTGGAACATGACACCGGACGGTAGCCCGGTCCATTCCACCGACCGTTTGTGCAATCGTGGTTCCTCTGGGGTACCTGATTGCACAAACGCTTTGGGTGTCACACCCGCGTGGGATCCTCGGACTATATGGAATCCGCCGCGCCCGTCCGCTTCGCCGAGGTCGCGCGAATGCTTGCGGCGGCTACGCGGGCCCGTGGGTTGCAGGCGCCCTCATTTCGCAGCCCGCCGAGGATCGCGGGTGCATGCCGTTCGATTCGGTGGTATCCGGGCGGTGCCGTGGTCGCGGTGCAGCTGCGCGGGCGCCGGTTCGAGGGGGTGCAGAGCGACATGGTGGAGGGGGTGATCGTCGCCAACCGGCTCGAGGGCCAAGCTGCCGACCGGTTACGGGCCGCGTTGGCGGCCGCGTTGAGCGTGCACGATCGAGACCGCCCGTCGACCGCAGCCGCGTAGCCTGGCGCCTCTTGCCCGGGTGGCGGAACGGTAGACGCAGGCGGCTTAAACCCGCCGGCTCCCTCGGGAGCGTGGGGGTTCGAATCCCTCTCCGGGCACGCAGCGGCCAAGGAGGGGAGCGCAATGTCGGGTGGGCGTTTGTTCAAAAGTGGCCCCTAGAGGTACCCCGATTGCACAAACGGTGGCGCGGCTCGAGCTCTGCGAGCGCGTCGACCAGAGGTGTGCTCAGCCGAGTGCGTCGAGGAACTGCTGCCGGTTGCGCTCGAACCATTCCTGACGACGGTCGTAGCGGGCCTGGCCTCCCATCGCGTTCCACATCTCGATGAACGCGGGTTCGGCGCGCTCGACTCGCCGGCGAACGAATGTGCTGCCGCCCATCATCGTCTCGGCAATGACGTCGACGAAGTCGGTGCGGTCGGGGGGAAGCCCGTACGCGTCCGCAACCGCGCGGAGTCGCACGAAAGGAGCGCGCGAATCGAGTGAACGACGGCCCGCTCTGGCCGCGTCGTCGGCGGTGTCGAGCGGCACACACATGCGTGCCAGTTGCGCGAGGTCATAGAGAGCCCGCCCCGGTGCTGCAAAATCGAAGTCGAGCAACGCGAGGGCGATGCCATCGCGATACACGACGTTCTCGGGACACACGTCGTTGTGACAGATCAGCGTGCCGCCGGCAGGGTCGGCAAGCTCGTCGCTCCATCTCGCGTCGGGTGGTGCGACGAAGTCGGCCACGGCGTCGTGATATCGACGGAGGAGCTCCACGGCGGACGTGAGCGCGCGTTCGGACTGCGACCACTCCGGGAATGGAGGATACGGGACATCGCCCGGGATGAAGACGAGCCGCTCCCGACCGTCGGGCCCGATCGTGATGGGCTGCGGCACGCCGTGGAAACCGCGGGTGTGCGCGTGCCGGAGGAGTGTCTGTATCGCCGGCGTATTCGGGTTGGTTGGTCGAAGGACCTCGGCACCGACC
>DASVIY010000299.1:0-5763 GCA_036386195.1 Acidimicrobiia bacterium
CGCTCGGCTTCGTCCGCGAGCCATTTGGTGATCTCGCGCGCGACGGTGCGGACGCCGATCACCTCGCGCGTCGCGCGATCGAAGATCGGGCCGCGGCTGAACTGCATCCACGTGTAGGTCCCGTCGCTCCTGCGGAAACGGCACGCGCCGGTAACGTCAGATCCTGCGTCGAGTTCGGTTGCCTCCTGCTCGGCTGACCCGCGGTCGTCGGGGTGGAGCAAGTCCATGCGCGGCGTGCCGACGAGCCGTTCGACGTCCCAGCCGAGCGCCGCCTCGACTGACGGCGAGACGTAGACGATCCTGCCGGCCGGCTCGCTCAGCATGATCAGGTCGGCAATTGCAGCGAAGTGGGAGCCGCTCGGATTCGCTTGCTGCTGCACTCGCTGGGTCTGCCGCTGCCTCGAGACGTCGCGGATGAACGCGTGAATGCTGTGTCTGCCGTTCGTGTAGAGCCCCCATTCCGTGATCTCGATCGGAAACTCGCGGCCGTCACGGTGCAGGCCGACCAGCTCCACCCATTCTCCGAGCAGCGGTTGTTCACCGAGGTCGAGAAAGCGACGAACTCTGAGAGCGTGACCGGGCCGGTGATGTGGAGCGAGCAACATGTCGCCGAAGCGCCGGCCGATTGCTTCCGGCTCGCTCCACCCGAAGACCTGCTCGGCCTGTCCTGCCCAGGCGAGGATCAGGTCCTCCTCGTCGAAGGACACAAACGCGTCGGTCGTCGTCTCGGCGATTCGGCGGGCTCGCTCCAGAACGTCGTTGACGCGTACCTCTGCCTTCACTCGGACCACGAGCTCGTCAAGGTCGACCGGCTTGACCAGAAAGTCGGTAGCGCCCGCGCCGAAACCCGCGACCTCGTCGATGATGTCGGTCGGGGCGTCGGTCACGAGGATGAGGGGCAGCGAGCGGGCATTCGCCTCCGCCCGCAGCCGTTCGATGATCGGTGGACCTGTCACCTCGGCAAGCTGCTTGTCGAGCACCACCGTTCTGATCGGTCGGTCATCCAGGATCGCCACCGCGCCCGCTCCATCCGCTGCCGCGGCCACGTCAAATCCAGCGCCGGTGAGCGTGCGCGTGAAGAGCAATCGGGTCGCCTCGTCTCCGTCGACGACGAGGATGACCGGTCGCTCAGATGTGGCCACCGGTCACCACGTTGATCACGGCTTGAAGGAAGACGAAGGAAGACATCGACGTTGTTCCGTCCTGCGCTGACCTGGCCGCGCACCAGCTCGGCCCTCCTTCACAATTTACCGCAGCCGCCGTCCGGCGACAATGTCGCCCAACGTCAACTGCTTGGCACTCCGCGTCACCGCGTCACCGCGTCACCGCATCACGTGACCAGAGGGCCCCCGACGCGCCATCTCCGCTCCGGCAGACTGACGGCCATGAGCATCGACTTCACGTTGCCGCCCGACGTCGAACAGACCCGCCTGCGGGTCCGCGAGTTCATGGACGAGGTGGTGCGCCCGGCCGAAGCGAGGCTCGCCGCCGACGCGGGCGAGGGCAACGAACCTGAGCGACGTGCGGTGGTCGGCATGATCGTCGAGCTGCGCGAGGAAGCCAAGAAGTGGGGCGTGTGGCTCCCCCACATGCCGGTCGAGTGGGGCGGGCTCGGACTGTCGATCACCGCGATGGCGTTCGTGTCGGCCGAAGCCGCGCGCACGTCGTTCGGTCCGTTCATCCTCAACGCGCAGGCGCCCGATGAAGGCAACATGCACACGCTCCTGCATCACGCGACCGACGAGCAACAAGAGCGGTATCTGCGCCCACTCGTCGAGGGACGGGCGCGCTCGTGCTTCGCGATGACCGAGCCCGAAGTCGCGGGTTCCGATCCCACCGGCATCCGCACGTCGGCGGTGCTCGATGACGCGACCGGCGAGTGGGTGGTCAACGGCCACAAGTGGTTCATCAGCGGGGCGAAGGGCGCCGCGTTCGCCATCCTGATCGCGAAGACCGATCCCAATGCCGACCCGCCGCAAGCGAGCAACAGTGCGTTGCTCGTCGACCTCCCTGCCGACGGATGGGAGATCGTGCGCGACATCGAGACGATGGCCGGCCGCGGCAATCACTGCGAGATCCGCATCACCGATCTGCGCGTGCCTGCGGCCAACCTCCTCGGTGGTCGCGGCAACGGTCACCTGCTCGGTCAGGCGCGACTCGGGCCGGCACGCCTCGCGCACTGCATGCGGTGGATCGGCCAGACCGAGGTCGCACTCGAGCTGCTGGTGGAGCGGGCGGAGCAGCGACAGCTGCACGGCGAGCCGCTGGCGGAGAAACAGGCGATCCAATGGATGATGGCCGACTCCGCCATGGAGCTCTACGCGGCGAAGCTCATGGTGCTACACGCCGCGTTCAAGATCGAGCGCGGTATGCCGTTCCGCCAGGAGGTCAGCTTCGCGAAGCACCATGTCGCCAACACGCTCTGGCGCGTGGTCGACCGCGCGATTCAAGTGCACGGCGCGCTCGGCTACTCCACCGACACGCCGCTCGAAAGGATGCTGCGTCACGCGCGTTCGGCTCGCCTCGTCGACGGCGCCGACGAGGTGCACCAGGCGCTCATCGCCCGCAATGTGCGCGCCGCCTACGCCAACACCGGCTCACTCCACGCCGCCACCGGCGACCTCGACTTCTGACCCGCACCGCCGCGCAGATCGTTTACTCGTGGCATTCCCGCCAAATACCGGGGCAATTCCTCGAGTGAACGCGGGTTTGTGTGCGCACGCCGCGCCACGAGTCGCCACCGCGCCGGGGTCGCTCCCTACACTCGACGTCATGCAGACGACCCACTGGCTGAACACGCCGCACTGGTCGAGCGACATCCCGCTCGACACACGGCATCCCCGCGTGTCGCTCCTCGACGAGCGCGGCGTGGTGCAACTGCGTGATGTTGCCGACCCGCCGCCGGAGTCGGAGTACCTGGCGCTCGAGTACATGGACTGGAAGAGCGGCGGCGACACCAACTTCGCGCCAATCGCCACCGCCGACGGTGAGCTCGACTGCCGCGGCTTCTGGAAGCCGGGCGAGGAGCGGGCCGACAAGAACGGCATCATCACGTCGAACGGCGAGCTGTGCCCGACCATCGTGCGCTACGTCGAGTCGGTGGGGGCGAACTTCGGGCGGGTGCGCGTGATCAAGCTCGAGACGCAGGATTACGAGTCGGCGCTCCAGCAGATCCACCGCGACGACAACAACCGGTTCAACCCCGATGACGAGGGCTGGGTCGTGCGCTCGTGGCTCGAGCTCACCGACAACCCCGACAGCTTCATGCTCCTCATGGAGCAGGGCGACGACGGGCTGCCCGACCCGAGCACCGAGATCCGTGTGCCGCTGCACCGCGGTGCGCAGTTCGTGGTCGACACGCAGCGCATGTGGCACGTCGTCTGCCACACGGGCGCCGCGCCGCGTTACGCGCTGATCTCGAGCTTCGAAAGCGGCCCGGCCCTCGAACACTGGATCGAGTCGCAGCTCCCGTAAGACGAGCGCGCGCTCAGGCCAGCGCGCGCAGCAGTGCCGCCGTGAACGCGCCCGGCGCTTCCATCATCGGGTAGTGGCCGATCCCGGCGAGACGCTCGACGTGCACGTCGGGCCGCTCCGCCGTCAGCTTCTCAACCATCGGCCACACCGCGATCGGGTCGGCGTCGCCCCAGATCACTTCGAGCGGCGACGGATGAAACTCGATCGCGCCTGTCCAGCGCGACTCGTGCTGGCGGCGTTCCTCGATGTAGCGGATCGTGCGCGGGAGCAGGCGGTTGCCGCCGTCGTGCGTCACGAACGCCGCCGTCGCCACGAGCTGGTCGGCCGGCGGCACGCTACCGGGCGCGCACGTCCCGGCGAGCGCAGCCTCGATGAGCTCCTGCGAAAAATCGTCGGCGGCCATGGCCTCGTCCGGCATGGCCAGCAGCATCTTCTGGCCGTCGGTGAGCTGCGCCAGCGGCAGGTAGATGCTCCCGTTCGTGAGGACGCGGCGCGTCACCACGAAGCCCAGCTTCTCGTCGAGGCTCCGCGCGAGAATCTCGCCCCCGACCGAATCGCCCATGTCGTGAGTCACGAGCGCGACCTCGGGCACGCCGAGCTCCTTGACGAGCGCCTCCACGATGTCGGCCTGCTCGAACAGCGAGTACCTCTGATCGGGCTTGGCGGAGAGCCCGAAGCCGACGAAGTCGAGCGCCAGCACGCGGCGCGTCTCCCCGAGGGGTTGCATCTGAAATCGCCAGTCGAACGAGCTGGTCGGAAAGCCGTGCAGCAGCAGCACCGGCTCGGCCTGCTCGTCGGCCGCGGCACGGTCGATCACGAAGATGTCATGGGCGCCGAGCCGCCGGGTCGCGCCCAGGTGCTTCCACTGTTCGATGAACGGCATCGGCCCGAGGCTAACGCCGCGCGGACGCCGGCTTGACCATCGGATCACCGGAGGGTCGAATGCCGGAATGCGCTTCGGCATCTTCCTGGCACCGTTCCATGCCCTCCATCAAAATCCGACACTCGCGATCCACCGCGACCTCGAGCTGATCGAGCACCTCGACCGCCTCGGTTACGACGAGGCCTGGATCGGTGAGCACCATTCCGCGGGCGTAGAGATCATCGCGTCACCCGAGGTGTTCATCGCCGCGGCCGCCGAGCGCACGAAGCACATCAAGCTCGGTACGGGTGTGAGCTCGCTTCCCTACCATCACCCGCTGCTCCTCGCGGATCGCATGGTGCTTCTCGATCACCTCACGCGCGGCCGCACGATGCTCGGCATCGGCCCGGGCCAGCTCACCTCCGATGCGCACATGCTCGGCATTCCCGCCGAGGCGCAACGGCCGCGCATGGAAGAGGCGCTCGACGCGATCATGGCGCTGCTGCGCGGCGAGACGGTCACGATGAAGACCGACTGGTTCACTCTGCAAGAGGCGCGGCTCCAGCTCTCGCCGTACTCGGATCCGTGCTTCGACATTGCGGTTGCCGCGACGTTCTCGCCCACGGGCGCGCGGGCCGCGGGCAAGCACGGTATCGGGATGCTGTCGGTCGCCGCGACTGCGAAACAGGGCATGGATCTGCTCGGTCACCACTGGGGTCTCTGGGAGGAGATCGCGCTCGAAAACGGCCACGTCGCCGATCGCGAGAAATGGCGGCTCGTCGGTCCGATGCACATCGCCGAGACGCGCGAGCAGGCGCGCAAGGAGGTCGAGTTCGGCATCGCGGAGTTCTCGCGCTACTTCACGCACGTGCTGCCCGCCGGACCGGTGCAGGGCGACACCGTCGAAGAGATCCTCGCCAACAACGAGACCAGCGGCTTCGCGACCATCGGTACGCCCGACGACGCCGCGGCGCGCATCGAGGAGCTGGTGGAGGCGTCGGGTAACGGCTTCGGCGCGTTCCTGTTCTTCGGGCACGAGTGGGCCGACCGCGAAGCGACGCTGCGCAGCTACGAGCTCTTCGCGCGCGAGGTGATGCCGCGCTTCCAGGGCCAGCTCGACGCGCCGTGGGCGTCGAGCGATTGGGTCGTGGGGAGCGGCGGCGAGTTCGTCAACCGGGCCGGCAACGCGATTCAGGCCGCGATCCAGCACCACGCCGAGGAGCAGGCCGCCAAGCACGCCGGCACGCCCGACTGATCACCGCGTGCCCTCCTCCGCGCCTGTCTCGCATCGCATCGACGCCGGCGCGGTCACGCTCGCCTGCTACGACTGGGGTGGCGACGGTCCGCCGGTGCTCCTTGCGCATCCGACCGGGTTTCACGGCCGGGCGTGGGCGCCGGTCGCGGAGCGCCTCGTGCACGCGGGACGC
>DASVIY010000300.1:0-3408 GCA_036386195.1 Acidimicrobiia bacterium
CTTGTCACGCGTGCCGGGTGTGATCGCCGTCGAGGTCGACGGACATCGAGTCCGTTGTCACGTGCAAGGAACGGTGGAGCCACTCCTCAAGGTGCTGGCTGCCTCAGGAGTGCACGAGCTGCTGAGCCGGGAGCCGTCGCTCGAGGAGCTGTTCCTCGCGCATTACGGCACCGCGAGTGGCGATGACGGCTGAAGTTCGCTCCGTGGCCGCGGGCCGCGGAAGCGTGGCACGTCATCCCGAGTGGGTGATCGCGCGTTTCATCACCCGGCGTGCCTCGTTGCAGGCGACGCTGTGGGGGGCGGTGTTCGGGATCGTGGTGTTCTCGTCGATGACGGGGTTCGTGACCGCGTACCCGACTGCGGCTGATCGGGTCCGCGTCAAGACGTTGCTCGGCGCGAACGTCGGCGTGCAGGCCCTGCTCGGACCGGCGCGGCGAATCGACACGGTTGCCGGATTCACGGCGTGGCGCGCGCTCGGGCTCGTAATGCTCATGGGCGCGGTATGGGGCCTGCTCGTCGGCACCCGCTTCTTCCGCGGCGAAGAAGAGGCCGGGCGATGGGAGTTCCTCGTTGCCGGCCAGACGACGCGCGGTCGGGCCGCGGCGCAAACCGCGATGGGCCTCGGTGTCTGCATCTTCTTGCAGCTCTGCGCGACCGCGGTGATCGTCGTGCTCGTGGGGCTGAGCGGCGATGCACGGTTCGGGGTTCGCGCGTCGCTGTTCCTCGCGGTTGCGTTGGTCTCCTCATCGGCAGTATTCGTCGCGGTGGGTGCGGTCACGGCGCAGCTCGCGCCGACGCGTCGGCGGGCCGCGTCGCTCGCGGCGGGCGTGTTCGGTGTCGCGTTCGTCCTGCGCCTGGTCGGCACTGCGGTGTCCGGCCTGCGTTGGTTGCGCTGGGCGAGCCCCCTCGGTTGGATCGACGAGCTCCACCCGCTCACCGGCTCGCAACCCGCCGCGCTCATCCCGATCGCGACCTTCGTTGCAGTGCTCCTCGGCGTCGCGGTGCTCCTGGCCGGCAGTCGGGATCTCGGTGCGAGCGTGCTCCCCGATCACGACCGTGCGGTCGCGCACACCGCGCTGCTGCACGGTCATGTCGGGTTGGCGACCCGCCTGAGTCGCGGCGTCGGGTTGGGCTGGCTCGCAGGAATCGGCGCCATGGGCCTGCTGCTCGGTCTGGTCGCGAAGACCGCGGCGAAATCCATCGAGGGCTCGGCCGCCATCCGGCAGATCCTCGCTCGTCTGGGAGGTCATCGCCTCGGAGCCGAGGCGTACCTCGGGTTCGCGTTCCTCATCGTCGCCACCCTTGTCGCGCTCGTTGCGGCCAGCCAAGTGAACGCGACACGTGAAGAGGAGGCCGACGGGCGTCTCGACAACTTGTTGGTCCGACGGGTGCGGCGATCTCGCTGGCTCGTCGCCCGTATTGCCATCGCGTTGATGCTGATCGTGTTGTGCGCGCTCGCGGCGGGAGTGTTGTCATGGGTCGGTGCCGCGAGCCAGCACAGCGGACTCTCGTTCATCCGGCTCGTCGAGGCGGGGCTCAACCTGGCCCCGCCCGCAGTGCTCGTGCTCGGGATCGGCACGTTGGTACATGGAGTACGCCCACGTCTCACCGCGATCGCGGTGTACGGCGTGGTGGCCTGGTCATTCCTCGTCGAGCTCGTCGGCGGCGCCGTCCGCCTGAACCACTGGCTGCTCGACACCTCGGTGCTCTTCCACATCACGCCCGCACCGGCGACCGATCCGAACACGACGAGCGCGATCGTGCTCGTGTCACTCGGAGCGCTCGCGGCGCTCATCGGCATGATCGCGTTCGACCGGCGCGACATCGCGACGGCGTAGCCGACAGGCTCCGCGCGTCAACGGAACTATTCGACGGCCGCGATCACTGCACGATGAACGCGGTCACCATCCCGAACATGCCCTGGTCGGTCTCCGCGTGCGTGAGGATATGGCAGTGCCACGCCCACACACCGGGCTCGGTCGCGTGCACGAGCACGGTGTACCGCTCGCCCGGCCCGACCAGGATCGTGTCGGCGTCGTACGGCGCCGGCAACGGATAGCCGTCCTTGGCGATGACGAGCTGCGGCATCCCGTGCAGATGCATCGGGTGGATCAGCAGACCTTCGTTGAAGTAGTGCACCTCGACCCAATCGCCCTGCTTGGCGATGACCGGCGCCGTCGCGGGGAACGACTTGCCATTGAGGGTCAAACCGATGACGCCCGCGTCGTTGAGCACCATCGGGAGCTCCTGCGACACGGTCACTCCCGCGGGCACCGGCATCTCGCCGATGAGGAAGGGCGCGAACAAGCCGTCCGGAACCTGGTGTGAAGCAAAGTCGTGTGAGTGGTACATGCCGACCGCGGGCGACTTCGCGACGAAGTCGTAATTGAACGTGGCGTCCGGCTTCACCGGCGGCTGGGTGATGTCGGGTACGCCGTCCATCGCGTTCGGCACCTCGATGCCGTGGAAGTGAATGACGGTCGACTGGGGCAGCTTGTTCGTCAGCGCGACGCGCACCTTGTCGCCGACGTTCACATGAATCATCGGACCCGGGACCATGCCGTTGTAGGTCCACGCCTTGACGGTGTGGCCGGGCGACACTTCCCAATCGGTCACCGCGGCGGTGATATCGAACTCCTTCGTGCCGTCGGCAAGGATCTTCGGTTCCAACACCTGGTTGCCGACGCCCTTGGTGTTGGGACCACCCTTCAGCTGCGCAACGAACTTCTTCGTCGGCGCAGCCATCTGCGCGTCGGCCTCGTTGATCTGCTTCATCGTCGGTATCTGGTTCGCTGACGCGCTCATGTCCATGCCCGCCATCGAGCCGCCCGCCGCCGACCCGCCTCCCCCGACACTGACCGTCGCCTTCATACCGGCTTCCTTGTGCCCGGGAATCGCGCAGTACGCCTCGTACGAACCGGCCTTCAGCGAAGCGAGATCCAGGGTGGCCGAATCGCCGGGACTGAGGTCCTTGGTCTTCAGCTTCGTGTTGCCGATCGTGAAGTTGTGCACGACCTTGCCGGCGTTGGTGACGTGAATGGAACCGCCGACCGGAACGCTGATCGCCGCGGGCTGGATGGAGAATTCCTGCAACGTCACGGAGACGGCGCTGCCCGACCCGCCGTTCGCCTTGGCGTCGTTCGCCCGCGACCACGCCTGCCCCGCGGTGATCATGGCTCCCATCGCGAGAGCAACGGCGACGAACCCAAACGCCGCCGCGCTCAGTCCATATCCCTTTGGATCACTTCGTTGCTGCCTCACGGGCGAACGTCTTCCGTTGTCGAGCGCCACGGGCGATCGCGCGCAAAGGATAGCGGCCGATCCAGGACCGAAGTCACGGCACTGGCTTCGCCCGAAACGTTCACGGCCACACACCAACGCGCTGACCGAGGGCCCGGGTACTTGGAA
>DASVIY010000301.1:0-4259 GCA_036386195.1 Acidimicrobiia bacterium
CGGCGACGCCGAAGCAACGCTGCCGCGTGCTCTATGTCTCGCCGTTGAAAGCGCTTGCCGTCGACGTCGAGAAGAACTTGCGGGCGCCGCTCGCCGGAATCCGGCGTATTGCCGAATCGCTCGGTACACCTGTCCCCGACATCTCCGTCGCCATCCGCACCGGCGACACACCAGCCGACGACCGTCGCCGCCTCGGCCGCACCCCACCCGACATCCTCATCACGACACCCGAGTCCTTGTACCTCCTCCTCACCTCGGCGGCGCGCGAGATCCTCCAGAGCGTCGAGACCGTGATCGTCGACGAGATCCATTCGGTTGCCGCGACCAAGCGCGGCGCGCACCTCGCGCTTTCGCTCGAGCGGCTCGAGGCCGTCACGAGCGCACCGCCGCAGCGCATCGGCTTGTCGGCCACGCAACGCCCGCTCGACGAGATCGCGCGCTTTCTCGGGGGCCAGACCGACGACGGCCCACGCCGCGTCGCGGTGGTCGACGCGGGCAGCCGCAAGCCGCTCGACATCGAGGTCGTGGTGCCGATCGATGACATGGGCGAGCTCGGGCGCCTGGTCGACGAGCCGGTTGACGGCTCAGCCGGCGACGGGCAGCCGAAAGCGAGCATCTGGCCGCACGTCCACCCGCGGGTGTTGGAGCTCATCGAGGCGCACCGCAGCACGCTGATCTTCGTCAACTCCCGGCGCCTCGCCGAGCGGCTCGCCGGTCGCCTCAACGAGCTCGCCGGTTGCGGCCCCGAGTCGGGTCGACCCGAGCTGGTCAAGGCACACCACGGCTCGCTGAGCCGCGAGCAACGGCTTGTCATCGAAGACGACTTGAAAGCGGGCCGCCTCCGTGCGCTCGTCGCAACCAGCTCGCTCGAGCTCGGCATCGACATGGGCGCGGTCGATCTCGTGGTGCAGGTCGAATCGCCGGGTTCTGTCGCCCGCGGCTTGCAGCGCATCGGACGCGCCGGCCATCAGGTCGGCGAGCCGAGCCGCGGCAAGATCTTCCCGAAGTACCGCGGCGACCTTCTCGAAGCGGCGGTGATCGTGCCGCGTATGCGCGCCGGGCTCGTCGAGGAGACTCACTACCCGCGCAACCCGCTCGACGTCCTTGCCCAGCAGATCATCGCGGCATGCGCGCTCGACGAGTGGTCCGTCGACGACTTGCGCGCGCTCGTGTGCCGGGCCGCCAACTTCGCCGACCTCTCCGACGACACCTTTGCCGCCGTGCTCGACATGCTCGCGGGCCGCTATCCCTCCGACGACTTCGGCGGGTTGCGTCCCCGCATCGTGTGGGACCGCGTCGACGGACGGGTGCGGGCACGCGGGGGCGCGCAATCGCTCGCGGTCACGAGCGGCGGCACGATCCCCGACCGCGGCTTGTTCGGCGTGTTCCTTCCCGAAGGCACGCGTGTGGGCGAGCTCGACGAGGAGATGGTGTACGAGAGCCGCCCCGGCGAGACGTTCCTCCTCGGCGCGTCCACGTGGCGCATCGAGCAGATCACCCACGACCGGGTGATCGTCACGCCCGCGCCGGGCGAGGCGGGCAAGATGCCGTTCTGGCACGGCGACAAGCCCGGCCGCCCACTCGAGCTCGGTCGTGCGATGGGCGCGGTGGTGCGCGAGCTTCACGGCGCGCCGCCCGACGCCGCCGGTGCGCGCCTGCGCGACGAGTTCCTGCTCGACGACCTTGCCGCCGACAATCTCCTTCAGTACTTGCACGAGCAGGCGGAAGCCACCGGCGTGCTGCCGGATGATCGCACCATCGTCGTCGAACGGTTCCCCGACGAGATCGGCGACTGGCGCGTCTGTCTCCTGTCGCCGTTCGGTTCGCGCGTCCACGCGCCGTGGGCGTTGGCGCTCGAGTCGCGACTCGGCGAGCGGCTCGACCTCCCGGTGCAGGCGCTGTGGAGCGACGACGGCATTGTGCTGCGCCTGCCCGACGCGGTCGAGTCGATCCCACTCGATGCACTGACGCTCTCGCCCGACGAGGTCGAGGAGCTGGTCGTGCAGCAGCTCCCGGCCACGTCGTTGTTCGCGTCACGATTCCGCGAAGCGTCGGCGCGTGCGTTGCTCCTTCCCCGCCGCCGGCCCGGCCAACGCACCCCACTGTGGCAGCAACGCCAACGAGCCGCCGATCTGCTCGAAGTCGCGGCGCGCTACCCGTCATTCCCGATGCTGCTCGAGACGACACGCGAGTGCCTCCGCGATGTGTTCGACATGCCGGCGCTCCGCGAGGTGCTGAGCGACCTGCAATCGCGACGGGTACGCATGGTGCCGGTCGACACTGCCGGGGCGTCGCCGTTCGCGCAGTCGCTGGTGTTCGGCTGGATCGCGGCGTCGATGTACGAGGGCGACGCGCCGCTGGCCGAGCGACGCGCCACCGCGCTCGCGCTCGATCGCGACCTCTTGCGTGACCTTCTCGGTGCCGAGGAGCTCCGCGAGCTGATCGATGCCGACGCGCTCGCGCGCCTGGAGCTCGAGCTCCAGCGGCTCACGCACGAGCAGGTCACACGCGTGCGCAACGTCGACGACGTGCACGACCTGCTCCGTGACCTCGGCGATTTGAGTGAGCACGAGCTCGCCGAGCGAGGGGTCTCGGATCCCGCTTTGGTCGACGCGCTCCTCGACGAGCGCCGAGCCATCCGATTCAACGTCGCCGGCGAGACGCGCGTCGGCGCAGCCGATGACGCGGCGCGGTATCGCGACGCGTTGGGCGCGGCGATCCCGAGTGGGCTCCCGGGTGTGTTCACCGAGCCGGTCGACGCGCCGGTCGACAAGTTGGTCGCCCGCTTCGCGCGCACGCACACACCGTTCACCACTGCCGATGCCGCGCGCCGGTTCGGCATCGGGAGCGCCGAGGCGGGCGGCGCTCTGCTACGACTCGAGGCTGAGGGTCGAGTGGTCAAAGGCGAGTTCCGCCCCGGCGGCACCGAGCGCGAATGGTGCGACGTCGGGGTGCTGCGCCGTCTCCGCCGCCGATCGCTGGCGAAGCTCCGCCGCGAGGTCGAGCCGGTCGAGACCGAAGTGTTCGCGCGGTTCCTCCCCGCGTGGCAGGGCATCGGGCGAGCCGGGCGAGGTCACGGCGTCGACGCGCTCATCGACGCGCTCGGCCAGCTCCAAGGCGCAGCGATCCCGGCGTCCGTGCTCGAGCTCGACGTGCTCGCGACCCGCGTCACCGCGTACCGCGAGTCGATGCTCGACGAGCTCTGCAGCGCGGGCGAGCTCGTCTGGGTGGGAGCCGGTGCGCTCGGCGCGTCCGACGGGCGGGTCGCGCTGGCGTTCCGCGACGATGCCCGCTTCGTGCTGCCCGCGCCTGCGCTCGATCCTCCCGACACACTCGTGCACGACGCGCTTCGCTCCCACCTCACAACCGCAGGTGCGAGCTTCTGGCCCGAGTTGATCCGGGCGTCCGGCGCGCTCGACGATCGCGTCGTGCTCACCGCACTCTGGGACCTCGTGTGGGCGGGTGAGGTGACCAACGACAGTTTCGTGCCGTTGCGCGCGCTGCTCGCCGGCCGCAAACGCGCCGCGACGCGCGGCCGTCCCCGCCCCGGCCGGCTGGCCCGCCTCGGACCCCCGGCCGGCAGCGGCCGCTGGTCCCTCGTCGCCCCGCTCGTCACACCTGTCCCGGCGGCCGGCGAGCTCGCCGCAGCGCGCGCCCGCCAGCTGCTCGAGCGTTACGGCATCGTCACACGCGAAGGCGTTCGAGCCGAGGGCATCCCCGGCGGGTTCGCCGGTGTCTACGGCGCGCTGCGATCGCTCGAGGAGCTCGGTCACGCGCGCCGTGGGTACTTCGTCGCCGGTCAGGGCGCGGCGCAGTTCGCGTTACCGGGTGCAGTCGAGCGCCTACGCGCCGACCGCGAGCTCGAGAGTCCGGTACGCGGCGACGACGCACTCGTGCTCGCGGCCACAGATCCCGCGCAGCCCTACGGCGCTGCGCTCCCCTGGCCCGACACCGGCGCACGGCCGGCGCGTGCCGCGGGAGCCTCGGTGGTGCTCCGAGCCGGGTCCGCAGTGGCATACATCGAACGCGGCGCAAAGCACCTGCTCACCTTCGGCGCCGATGCGATCACCGACCCGAGCTGGGTCGACGCCGTCGCTCGGCTCGTGAAGCAGGGCCGCCTGGCAAAATTGGAGCTCCGGCGAGTCGACGGTGGCCCGGCCCGGGAGTCCCCGCTCGCCGAGCCCCTACGAGCCGCCGGGTTCGTTGACGGCTACCTAGGCCTCGTCCTGCGTGGCTGAGCAGCACCGACTCTACCACGG
>DASVIY010000302.1:0-12223 GCA_036386195.1 Acidimicrobiia bacterium
CGCGGCCTGGGCGATCGGCTGCGGCTTGCCGCGCGCGGCCCACGCGAAGTACTCGTCGTAGTACGCCAGCTGCTGGTCGAGGCCCGGCCGGCCGAGCTCGGGCCGGTCGAGGAAATCGAAGCCGAGCGCGCGCCAGTCGAGCCGGTGCACGCGCGCCATCGTGTCGATGCCCGTCCACCAGAGCCGCTCCTGCTGCTCGGGCGCGGCGTCGTGCACCCACCCCTCCATCGTGTACGGCGGGTTGTCGGTCGGGATCCGGCCGTCAACCTTGCTCATGACGTAGAACGGCGCGCCCAGCACGCTCTCGTCTTCCTCGAGCCACCACATTCGGGGCACGGGCACGTCGGTCTGCTCGCCGAGGATCTTCATCACGTGGTACTGCAGCGCGACGTCGACCTCGGGAAAGATCTGGTAACCACTCGGTCGAACCCGCGCCACGAAGCCATCGGCATGCGCGACATCGCCTTCGGTCCAGGTGGCGTCGAAGAGGAGCGTGTCGTTGGAGAAGCCGGTCGACGTCGGTCCGCTGAGCTCCGACAGCTCGAGCCCATCCGCAGCCGGCAGCTTGGCGGCCATCCACTCGGTCAGTTGCTTGCGGGTCGTCTCCGGATCGCGTTGCTGCGGGATCGGCATGCGCCGAACCTAGCGCCGCCCGCCGGCACCCGACCACGCGCTCCAACCTCAGGGAACGGCGGAGGCGACTGTCGCCAGTGACCACAGCTCGACGCGTCCGATATCGCGTATGCGGTGGGAGCGCATTTTGCGCCACTCGATGCCGATGTCGTACTCGAGTGCCTCGTGGACCGCCTCGGAAGCCACCACGGAGCCGGGCCGCGCGAGCGCGACGATGCGACTGGCCAGATTGACGACGGGCCCGTAGTAGTCGCCCTCTTGCGCGAGCATCGTGCCGTACGCGATGCCGGCACGCGCATCGGGCAGCACGTCATCGAGCGCCGACTGCTCGATGAGCTGCAGCGCGATCTGTGCTGCGGCAGCGACATCGGCCGCGACGAACATCACCTCGTCACCTATCGTCTTGACCACACGCCCACCGAGCTTGGCCACGGTGTCGTACGCGAGCTCGTCGAACCGCGCGACCAGTATGGCGAGCTCGTCGGGCTCGAGCTCCTGGCTCAGCGCGGTGTACCCGACGAGATCGACGAAGCCGACCGCGAGTTCCACGCCGCCGCTGGCGGCGGCCTTGTCGAGCGCGAGCTTGCGCCACAACGCCGCCCGGAACTGCACGCGTAACCCGTAGGCGATGAGCGGCTCCAGCCTGCTCCAGCCGAACACGTCGACTGCGAACTCGGCGATCTCGTCGTCGGTCAGACCTCGTTCCTTCGCGCCGTCAAGCTGCGCGGCCAGCTGTTCACTGAACAGCTCCGCGATCCGGGCCTGCGCCGAGCTGATGAGCCGCACCTGCTGCACGAGCACGACGACGGCCTGGTCCGGCGTGTATGTCGAGGCCTCGAGCTGCTGGCGCAACATCACGAGCGTCTTCACGTCGTCGTCGGTAAAGGCGTCGATTCCGGGCGGCACATCGGGAAACCCGAGCGCACGCCACAGGCGAATCGAGAGTTCGCGATCCATCCCGGCACGGGCCGCCGCCTCTTCCGCGCCGTAACGCTGACGGCCGGATTGCACATCGCGATCGAGAGCGAGCAAGGTGAGGTGGCCTTCCCGCTCGGCCCGCTCGATCTCCTCGTCGGTCGCGCCGCGCCGGCGAAGAAACGCGTGCAGCTTGCGGTTCATCGATTGCGGGGGCGTTCAGACGTCATGCCGATCGCGGGACGTCTTTCCACGGCAGCTCGCGCGAGGCGTCGGGCTCCTTCGGCAAGCCGAGCACGCGTTCGCCGAGGATGTTGCGCATGACGTCGGACGTGCCGCCCTCGATCGTGTTGGCCTGCGCCCGCAAGAAGCCGCGCGCGACGCTGGCGACATCGTCACGGTCGGACGGCACCCAGCCCATCGTGCCCTCACTCCGCAAGCCGGCGCCTTCCCACGCGATGCCCTGCACGCCCTCGAGGTCGATGGCGAGCTTCTGGAGCCGCTGGTTGAACTCGGCCTGCATCAACTTGGTGATCGACCCCTCCGGCCCCGCCTCCGATCCGACTTTGCGCTTGTCGCCCGCGCGCTGGTTGTTGAGCTTGATGAGGCGGCCTTCGATATAGGCCTGCGCGATGCGCTGGCGTGCAAGCGGGTCGGCGATGGGTCGATGACGGGCCACGAGGCGATCGATCGGGCTGCCGCCGACGGCGTCGCCACCCACTGAGCCCGCACCCGACAGCGACACCCGCTCGTTCATCAGCGTGGTGATCGCCACCCGCCAGCCTTCGCCTTCGGGCCCGACGCGCATCGAGTCGGGGATGCGCGCATCGTTGAAGAAGACTTCGTTGAACTCGGCGTCGCCGGTGATCTGCACGAGCGGCCGTGTCTCGACGCCGGCTTCGTGCATGTCGACCACGAAGTACGTGAGGCCCTTGTGCTTCGGCACGTCGGGGTTGGTGCGCGCCACCAACATGCCCCACTTCGCGAGATGCGCCAGCGTCGTCCAGACCTTCTGGCCGTTGACCACCCACTCCTCGCCGTCGCGCTCGGCGCGGGTCGAGAGCCCGGCGACGTCGGAGCCCGCCCCGGGCTCGCTGAACAGCTGACACCAGATCTCCTGGTTGGTCGCGAGCGGCCGCAGCAGCCGTTGCTTCTGCTCCTCGGTCCCCCAGGTGATGACCGTGGGGCCGCCCATACCGATCCCGATGATGTTGAACGGTCGCGGCACCCGATAGTGGTTGAGCACTTCGTTGACGGCCTTGGCCTGCACGGGTGACAGCGACAGTCCCGCGCCGTACTCTTTGGGCCAGGTCGGCGTCGCGTAGCCGGCCTCGCCGAGCCGGACACACCAGTCGGCGTAGTCGACCTGCTTGCGTAGCGCCCACGCCTGCTCCTCGTCGCCCGCGTCGATCGCGCTGAGCCACCCTGCGGGCAACTGCTCCTCGAGCCATGCGAGTGTTTGGGCGCGCAGCTGCTCGGCGCTGAGCTCCGCGACATCGACGCTCATGGTGACCTCCACACGTGGGGCGAACAGTGACGCTCGCGTGCACTCATCGTAATCGTCCACTGTCGCAGGAGGAGCTCACACGACCCGACGAGCGACACGCCGTTGCCGCAGACGGCTCGTCTGCCAGCCCAGCTCGAGCACGGCGATCGCGACGCCTGCGACTGCGGCCGCATCGCCGACCACGCGCGCATCCGGGATCTGCAGCTTGAAGAAGTCTCGGGACAAGGGGATCGCGACGATGAGCACCACCGCCGCAACGATCACGACGATGAGTGTTGCCCGCCACCTCGTGAACGGCCGGGCGAGCATGATCAGGATCCACAGCGCAACGATCAGGAGGACCAGCGTTGCGGTGGTCTTCTGTTCCTTGTGCGTCGCGCCCTCCAAGCGCGCCAGCCAGTAGGCGACGAGCGTGGCGGCGGCGGCGACCGTGCCCGCGGGGATCGCGAATCTCATCACCCGCGGGAGGAACCCGGGCACGTACCGCTGCGTGTTGGGTGCGAGCGCGAGGAAGAACGCAGGGATACCGATCGTGAAGTCGCCAATGAGCGTTAGATGCCTGGGCAGGAAGGGGAACGGCCAGCCGTGGCCTATCGCGGTCAAGACGATCACGACCGTGATCAGCATCGTGTACACGGTCTTCGTGAGGAACAGATTCGCGACCCGCTCGATGTTCGCGATCACGCGACGCCCCTCGGCGACGACGCCGGGCATCGTCGAGAACTTGCCGTCCAACAGCACCAGCTGGGCGACGGCCCGCGTCGCGGCCGCGCCCGAACCCATGGCGACGCCGATGTCGGCGTCCTTCAGCGCGAGCGCGTCGTTGACGCCGTCTCCGGTCATGGCGACGACATGGTCGCGGGACTGCAGCGCGGCAACCATCTCGCGCTTCTGGTGTGGCGTGACGCGGCCGAACACCGAGTGCTGCTCCAGCACGGTGGCAAGCTCGTCGCGCGCTTCGGGAAGCTCGCGCGCGTCGAACGGCTCACCCGCATGCGGCAGGCCGACTCTCGCGGCCACCGCCGCGACGGTGCGCGGGTTGTCGCCCGAGATCACCTTGAGGGTGACGCCCTGCGCGTCGAAGTACGTGATCGTCTCGGCGGCGTCGGGCCGCAACTTCTCCTCGAGCAGCACGAGCGCAACCGCCTGCAAGCCACCGGGAAGCCCTTCACCGACGAGCGGCTGATCGGTGTGAACGAGCAGCAGCGTGCGACTGCCGGTACTGGCGAGCTCGTCGGCCTGCACGAGCACGGGGTCGTCGGATGGAGCGTGGGCCCACACCATCTCGGGCGCGCCGACGACCCACGTGCCCTGCGAGTCGAACGACGCGGCGCTCCACTTCCGAGCCGACGAGAACGCGACGGTCTCAGTGGATGCCCAGCCACCTGGAGGCACGAATGCGGCACCGATGGCCCGCATCGTCGCGTTCGCGCTCTCGTCCGCGGCCAACGAGCCCAGCGCGGCGCGCGCAATCTCCTCGTCGCCATCGAGCATCACGAGCTCGTGGAATTGCACGGTGCCTTCGGTGAGCGTGCCGGTCTTGTCGAGGCACACGACGTCGACGCGCGCGAGGCCCTCCACGGCCGGCAGCTCCTGCACCAGCACATTGCGCCGGGCGAGCGTCACCGCCGCGACACCGAACGCGACGCTCGTGAGGAGCACGAGCCCCTGCGGCACCATGCCCACGACCGCAGCGACCGTCGAGCTCAGCGCCTCGAACCAGTCAGCGCCGTTGGAGTCGACCTGACTCCACAACAGGAGCCCGGAGATCGGGATGAGCGCCCAGGTGACGAAGCGCAAGATCTTGTCGATGCCCGTCATCAGCTCCGAGCGCGTCAGCGCGAACCGGCGCGCCTCGTTGGCCAGCTTGCGCGCGTACGCGTCGGCTCCGACGCGGGTGGCTTGAAAGCGTCCCGAGCCGGCGACCACGAAGCTGCCTGACAGCACCTCGGTGCCCGGGGTCTTGACGACCGGGTCGGATTCGCCGGTCAGCAGTGACTCGTCGATCTCGAGCCCGGCCGTCGACCGGACCACGCCGTCGGCCGGCACCTGATCACCCGTGGTCAGCTCCAGCAGGTCGTCGAGCACGACGGCGTCCACCTCGATCTCTTCGACACTGCCATCGCGCACGACACGGGCGCGCGGCGCGCTCAGCACCGCGAGCCGGTCGAGGGTGCGCTTCGCCCGCACCTCCTGCACGATGCCGATGAGCGAGTTGGTGATCACGACGCCCATGAAGAGCCCGTCGCCCGGCGAGCCGACGACGAGCACGATTACGAACATCGTCGTGAGAATCGCGTTGAACCGGGTGAGCACGTTGGCCCGCACGATCTCGCCGATGGTGCGGCTGGTCTTCTCGGTCGCCTCGTTGGTGAGCCCGCGCGCGACTCGATCGCGCACTTCATCGTGTATGAGCCCCGACGCCGGCGTCTCGTGCGGCGGTGACTCGACGGCAGGCGCCGGCTCGCCCGTCACCGGAGACGTTGCCACGACGGCGAACGGTAGCCCAGGAACCGTGAGCCGATCCTGCAACTACGCTTTGGAACGCAGACGCCGCCATCCGGGAGTGCTGTGAGCGACATTGCGCCCGACTATCCGTACCCTTCCGATTGGGAGTGCGACGTCGCGCTGTCCGACGGTGGCACCGTGCACGTGCGCGCGATCCGTCCCGACGATGACGAGGCACTGCTCGAGCTCTACGAGCGCATGTCGGAGGAGTCGCTGTACCTGCGGTTCTTCTCGCCGGTACCGCCTCCGTCAGCGCGCCAACTCGACCAGTTGACCACGGTCGACCATCGGGAGCGCGTGGCCCTCATTGCCGAGCTCGGCGGTGACATCGTCGCGGTCGCGCGCTACGACCGCTTTCCCACCGGCCACGAGGCCGAGGTGGCCTTCATCGTCGACGACGAGCTCCAGGGCCGCGGGATCGGCACCTTGCTGCTCGAGCAGCTTGCGGCAATCGGGCGCGAGGAGGGCATCACGCGGTTCGTCGCGACAACGTTGCCGCAGAACCGACGGATGCTCGACGTGTTCAGCGACGCGGGCTACACGGTGACGCGCACCTTCTCGGAAGGAGCGGTCGAGGTGTCGTTCCCGATCGAGGTCACCGAGGCGTCGCTGGCAGTGCAGCAGCAACGCGAGCAGCACGCCGAGGCCCGCTCGATGAGACGGCTCCTCGCACCGACGTCGATCGCCGTGATCGGCGCCGGTCGCCGGCCCAACACGATCGGCCACGAGCTCTTCCGCAACCTGCTTGCCGGCAACTTCAGCGGCCCGGTCTATCCCGTCAATCCTTCGGCATCGAGCGTCGCGAGCGTGCGGGCGTACCCGAGCATCCTCGACGTGCCCGACCAGGTCGATATGGCCGTCATCACGGTACCGGCGGCCGACGTGCTCGACGTCGTCGAGCAGTGCGCCCGGAAGGCGGTGCGCGGGCTCGTGGTGATCACGGCGGGGTTCGCCGAGATCGGTGGTGAGCATGTGAGCACCGAGCACGAGCTGGTCGAGATCGTGCGGCGGTACGGCATGCGCATGGTCGGTCCGAATTGCATGGGCCTGATCAACACGAGTCCCGCGGTACAGATGAACGCAACTTTCGCGCCCTTTGCCGCGCCGGCGGGCCGGGTCGGGTTCCTGTCACAATCGGGTGGGCTGGGCATCGAGCTGTTGGGGCGGGCGTCGGAGCTCGGGCTCGGCATCTCGACCTTCGTGTCAGTGGGCAACAAGGCCGACGTGAGCGGTAACGACCTCCTGCAGTACTGGGAAGAGGATCCCGACACCGACGTGATCCTCATGTACCTGGAGTCGTTCGGCAACCCGCGCAAGTTCGCGCGGCTTGCACGGCGCGTGTCGCGCGCGAAGCCGATCGTCGCGATGAAGAGTGGGCGCACCGGCGCAGGCACGCGCGGGGCGTCGTCACACACGGCCGCACTGGCGAGTCTCGACGACACGGTCGACGCGCTGTTCGCGCAAGCCGGCGTGATCAGGGTCGCGACCCTCGAGCAGCTCTTCGGTACCGCCCAGCTGCTGACTCACCAACCGCTACCGCCGGGACGGCAGGTCGCCATCGTGAGCAATGGCGGCGGGCCGGGCATCCTCGCCGCCGACGCGTGCGAAAGCGCGGGACTCGAAGTGCCGGAGCTGAACGCCGACGCGCAAGCGGAGCTGCGGTCCTTCGTGTCACCCGACGCAAGTGTGCGCAACCCGATCGACCTCGTGGCCGCAGCGACTGCCACCACGTACGAGCGAACCTTGCGCACGCTCCTGGCCGACGACCAGATCGACGCGCTGCTCGCCATCTTCGTGCCGCCCCTCGTGACCCGAGCCGCCGACGTGGCTCGCGCCGTCGCGACTGCGGCGGCCGACGCCGGCGACAAGACGGTCCTCACGTGCTTTCTCGGCCGTACCGGCCTCCCCGACGCGCTCCGCGGCACCGGCCCGTCCGCCGGCGGCACCGGTCACCGCGCCGTCCCGTCGTTCGCGTTCCCCGAAGCAGCGGCCGCCGCGCTCGGACGGGCTGCGGATCATGCCGACTGGCTCCGCCGCGATGAGGGCCAGGTGCCGACGTTCGATGATTTCGACATCGACGCGGCACGCGCGCTCGTCGACGAACGAATGGAGTTCCATGTCGACGGCGCGTGGCTCGATCCTGACGTGGCCGCGCGCCTGTGTGACTGCTTCGGGGTCGCCGTCGCGCCGTCGGTCTGGGTCGCGAGCAGATCCGGCGCTCTCGGCGCGGCGGAGGAGATCGGTTACCCAGTCGCGCTCAAGGCCGGCTCGGGCGCCATTGTGCACAAGACCGACGTGGGCGCGGTGCACCTCGATCTCGACTCTTCCGAGGCGGTGACCGACGCATTCGAAACCATGCGCGCCGCGTTGGGCGACGAGATGGGCGGCGCAATCGTGCAGCCCATGGTCGAATCGGGTGTCGAGACGATCGTCGGCGTCACCCACGACCCGTTGTTCGGTTCGCTCGTGCTGTTCGGTATGGGCGGTGTCGCCGCAGAGCTGATCCGCGACCGGGCGTTGCGGATCCTGCCGCTCACCGATGTCGACGCGCACGAGCTCGTGCGTTCGGTGCGGAGCTCACCGTTGTTGTTCGGCTATCGCGGCGCGCCCGAAGCCAATGTCAACGCGCTCGAGCAGCTGCTGCTTCGCGTTGGCTGCCTCGCCGACGCGTTGCCGGAAGTCGTCGAGATGGACTGCAACCCCGTCATCGTCACACCCAAGGGCGCGACCGTCGTCGACGTCAAGATCCGCCTCGCACCGCCGGCACCACACCGCCTCCCCGGCATCCGCCGCCTCCACGGCTCCTGACACACGCAGCGCGGCGCGGCAACAACTCCCATTCTTGGTGACCCGGCGACGGCTGGAACGTTACGGGGTGACGGGCGGGGTGTCGGCCCGAGGCGCGCGCGGGGTGTCGGGATTGCCCTCCGAGGCGAACGCGGTTGCGGCCAGACCGGCGACGCCGCCGGCGAGACCGGCGAGCTCGATCGGCACGACGATCTTCGTGCTCTGGCCGTTGCCCAGCGCCTTGAGCATCTCGAAGTACTGAATCGTCATCGTCTTCGCGTCGATGTCGCGCGCCGCGCTGTAAATCGCTTCCAACGCGAGCGCGAAGCCCTGCGCTCGCAGCTCGGCGGCCTGCTTGTCGCCCTCGGCCGACAGGATCACGGCCTGCTTCAGGCCTTCGGCGGAGAGGATGTTGGCCTGCTTGCTGCCCTCGGCACGGAGCACCGCCGCCGCCTTGTCGCCCTCGGCCTCGGTGACGAGCGCGCGCCGCGTGCGCTCGGCCGACATCTGGCGGGTCATCGCTTCTTGCACCGTGGGCGGCGGGATGATCTCGCGGATCTCGACGTTGGTGACTTTCACGCCCCAACGCTCGGTGATCTCGTCGAGCTTCGTACGCAGGATCAGGTTGATCTCATCGCGCTTCGCGAGCACGTCGTCGAGGGAGATGTCACCGACGACCGACCGCAGCGTGGTCGCGGCAATGGCCTGCGCCGCACCGGAGAAGTTGGCCACCTGCACCACGCTCGACTCGGGGTCGATGACCTTGAAGAACGTGATGAAGTCGATCGAGATACCGGCGTTGTCCTTGGTGATCGACGTCTGGTGCGGGATCTCCAAGAAGAACTCGCGCAGGTCGACGAATGACGGCCGGTCGACGAACGGGATGAGCAGCACGATGCCGGGCCCACGGACGCCGATGACGCGGCCCAACCGGAACAGCACGATCCGTTGGTACTCCCGCACGACTTTCAACATCAACGGGATGATGAGCAACATGAGCGCGACAACGACACCCAATGCGATGATGACTGGGACCACTTAGGTGACCTCCGACCTCGGGGTGGGTTCGTCCACGCGCCCTGCCGCGTCGAGAAGCTCGACGTCGAGCACCAATCCTCGCACTTCCAGCACCTGCACCTTCGCACCGACGGGTGCGACCACGGCGGGGGTCACGAGTCGGGCCGACCAGACCTCGCCCCGCACCCGGACGTGGCCGGTCGGGGCAAGGGTGTCGGTGACCTCGGCGACGTGCCCCACGATGCGAACCGCGCCCGTTCGCACCGGCTGGTGGCGCGCCTCGATGCCCTTGCGCACCGCGAAGGCGAAGAACGCGCCGATCGCGATGGCGATCACGAAGATCAGCGGCCGCGACACCTGTGCGTTGGGAACAGCGCCGTCGAAGAGGAACAGCCCTCCGAACACCAGACACAAGATGCCGGCGAATGTCGCGACCCCGTGCGCGTGCACCTTGAGGTCGAGCACGAAGAATATGAACGCCGCCGCCAGCAACACGAGCGCGCCGACGTTGACGGGAAGCACCGACAGGATCATCAGCGAGCAGACGAGCAGGATCAGCCCGATGACGCCGGGAATGTTGATTCCCGGATGGAGGATCTCGAAGATCAGACCGGCGATACCCAGCACGAAGAACACGAACGCGATGTTGGGATCGTCGAGTTGATGCAAGATCCACTCGCCCACAGACAGGTGGACGGTGCTTACCTCTGCATCACGCACGGCCAGGGTCTTGGGTCCTTGCGACGTCGCGACGCGGCGCCCGTCGGCCGCGGCGAAGACGGCCGACGTGCTCCCGGCGATGAAATCGATCACGTGGATCCGCTTCGCCTCGACCGCGGAGATGCTCACCGAGTCGCGGACCGCTCGCTCGGCCCAACCGGCGTTGCGGCCCCGCTGCTCGGCGAGCGAGCGGATGTACGCAACCGCGTCGTTGGTGACCTTCTCCGACAGCAGGTTGCCGGTGATCCCCACCGGGTGCGCAGCACCGACGTTGGTGCCGGGGGCCATCGAGGCGAGCGGACAGCCGATCAGGATGAACGTGCCGGCCGACGCCGCCCGCGCGCCCGACGGGCCGACCCAGCAGATCACCGGCACGCTGGAGCTGTGGATCTTCTTGACGATGCTGCGCATCGACGAGTCGAGGCCGCCGGGCGTGTCGATTCGAACGAGCACGGCCGCGGCGTGCGCGCGCTGCGCCCGGTCGAATCCGCGATCGACCATGTTGGCGACGAACGGGTCGACGGGACCGGTGATCGGGATCTCGTACACAGTGGGCCGTGAGGTCGCCGCGTGGGCGGCCACGCCACCACCCCACGTCGTCGCCAGCACCGCCGCGAGCCCGATGAACGCCGGCGCGACGCGGCGGAGCATCGACTATGCGCTTCGGCTCGGCGAGTCGTGTACCGGCACGAGCTCGATCTCGCCCGTGTCGTCGTCTTCGAACAGCTCGTAACCACCGAGCTGCGCCAGCCGGACACGGCCCTCGTCGGGCCCGATCGCGATGAGCTCGTCACCCGCTTCGAGGCGTACCGGCCCGCGCGGCCGGTACAGGTAGCGGCCCGCGCGCCGGATCGCAAGCAGGTAGTAGCCGGTCTCGAGCTCGAGCTTGGCCTCGCTGAGCGTGCGCCCGTCGAGCGCGGAACCCGCGGCGACCGGCACCCGCGCGATCACCTCGTCGCTCTCGCCGAGCGCCATCGCGAGCACCGGGTGCATCTCCTCTTCCTTCTCGACGAGCCACACCATCTGCTGCGCCGCGTCGCCGATCTCCTCCGCGGCGTCACCGAGATGGAGCAGCCCCCGCAACGGCGACGGATCGATCTCGCCGGCCGCGCTGCGAAGCACCCAGATCTCGAGCCGCTCGCGCATCTCGTCGAGGCGGTCTTCGAGCGCGCTCACCTCGGCGGCCAGGCTCTGATCGTTGAACAGCAGCGCCGAGTATGCGAGGCCGACCGCGACCTCCGAGATGTTCTTCATCTCGACGAGCACGTCGACGGCGCGGTCGAGGTCGGTGATCGCGGGGTCTTCCTCGACCTGCGGAGGTCGCCATTCGGGAGCGCCGGCGAGCTCGCGTAGCTCGGGAATCCCCCCTGACGGTCCTCGCAGGATGAGCACGTCGTCGGGTCGCAGCGTGTCGTCGCCGTCGGGGTCGATCATCCACTCCTTGCCCCGGCGGATCGCGACGACGCGCATCCCGACTTCGACCGGCAGCTCGACGTCAACAAGGTGTCGATGCGCGAGCGCCGAGCCGTCGCGCACCCGCACGCGGTGCGAGACCTCCTCGGCCGCAGCGAGATCAGCGACCAGGGCGGCCGGGATGCCCAACTTGTGCGTGACGATGCGCGAGATGTTGACGGCGGCGTTCGCGAGCCGCTCGATCGCGGCAACGACGTGGAGCACGCTCGACATCTGCTCGGCGTCGCGCGGCGAACGCGCCGCGAGCACGCAGATCTCGCGCATCTCGTGCACCATGCCGCTCAGACGTTCCTCGAGCTCGTGCACCTCTTCGGCCATATCGGCATCGCCGAAGAACAGCGCTGCGTAGCTGAGGTCCACCATGAGCTCGGACGTGTCTTTCGCCTCCGAGAGCATGGCCTTCAGATTTCGCGGGGGTTTCTCTTCCATCAACTACCGTCCGGCTCAGGTCAAGCCCAGAGCCACGATCGCCAGGATAAGCGACAGCGCGCCCAGCAAGTCGAGGCTCGAACAGACGATCGGAATCCCGTGGTTGTCGGGGTCGAGACCGAGGCGATGCGTCGCGACCGCGCCGTAGTACCCGATGAGCACGGCAAACGTGGTCGCGAAGAACCCGGCCAGCATCGACACGCCGATCATCGACGGCAACCCCGGGCTGTGGAG
>DASVIY010000303.1:0-2647 GCA_036386195.1 Acidimicrobiia bacterium
AAGCTCGCGACCTTCACCTTTGCGCGGATGAGCAACTCGATGCGGTCGTCGATGTCGGGCTGGTCCGACCGGAGGTTGACACCGAACGGTTTGTCGGTGCGCTCGGTCACCTCGCGGATCGCGGCCTGGAGCTGCGGTGTGGTCATCGTCGCCGACGCGAGGATCCCGAGCCCACCGGCGGCACTCGTCACCGACGTCAGCCGCGCGCCCGCGACCCACCCCATCCCCGTCTGCACGATCGGGTGCTCCACCCCGAACAACTCGCACGCCCGCGTGCGCAACCCCGCGTGCGTCATTGGGCACCTCCAACTTGCGTCGCAGAACAACATGTCATGGTGGTTTGCGACGCAAGAACGGGAGCGGGGGTCATGGCGACGGGACTTCGGCTTCGCCGAGGCCGCGGGGGTCGATCTCGTTGCGGATGAGGCGGAGCTCGTCGTCGGTGGGGAGGCGCGTCTCGCCGATGTCGGCCGGGATGACGAGCGAGAAGCCCGTCGCGTCGACGACCTCGTCGACGGTCACGCCGGGGTGCACCGAGCGCAACCGCATCGAGTGGTTGGGCGTCTCGAAATCGAGCACGCCGAGGTTGGACACGACGCGAGGCAGGCAGTGGAACCGGGCGGCTTCCGGGCCGAGTTGGGCGGCGCGGTCGTAACCGACGCCGGTCACCACGTCGACCTGCTCGACGAACACTTTCACCGAGTGGTTGGGCACCCAGTAGCTCGTCTTGTTGTTGATCGTGTTGCCGGGAGCGCCCCGAAAGCCGAGCAGCTGTGTCTTCGGACGGTCCCACGGGCCGATGAACGCGATGTTCTGATTGCCGAACCGGTCGACTTGCGTCGCGCCCATCATGATGTGGCGGCGGCCGCCCCACACGATGTCGAACATGGCGCGATACGGGTTCCACCCCGCCACGACCTTCGGCGCGTCGTCGATTCCGACCGGCACGATGTTCTCCACGAGCAGTGCTTCGCCGTCGGTCATGACGAGGTCGGGCTCGAACGTCGCTTTCGCGAGCCGGCCCCCGATCATCGGGATGGTGCCGATCGGGTTGGCGAGGATCTCGCCGCCGCCCCGCCACGCCTCCGCGCACGCGACCGCACACACCTCGGCGCGCGTTGCCGGCCCGGTGCGCGTGCTCACGAGCCCGCCACCGCCTTCTGGTACTCGGCTTCGCTCGCGTCGAGGTACTTGGCTTTGAACTCGTGCCACGCGTCGGGCGACTTGGCCGTCGCCGCGTAGGTCTTCTGGAATGCCTCGTCGCGGTCGTAGTCGGGAGCACACGACGTGAAGTGGGCGCCGTTGGGCGCCTCGACTACGCCGTCGGTCATGAGCCGGTTGATGCGGATCGACTGCACCGGCCCTTCCTTCAAGAAGTCGTCGGTGGCCACGACCTTCTCGACCGACATGAACGCGCGTTGCGCCGCGCTGCAGAACAGGTCGTCGAAGTAGGGATCGATGCCGAGATACTGGCCGGTGCCGCCCTCGTCGCCACGGTTCATGTGAATGAGCGCGACGTCGAGCGCGAGGCCAGGCATCGCCACCAGCTCTTCGGCGTCTGCGTAGGGCGACTGCACCGTGCGGAGGTCGGCGTTGACATTGAGGATGTCGGACCCGAGACCGACGCGAGTGGGAAGGAACGGCAGGCGCCAGGCAGCGGCTTGCAGCCCGAGCAGGAACATGCCCTCGTCGAGATCAGTCGTCTCGATCGTGCCCGCCTGACGCGCGGCGCGGAAATGGGGCTCGAGCGGGATCGAGTCGAGCGACACGAAGCTGTACACGACCTTCTTGACCTTGCCCGCCGCGCACAGCAGCCCGACGTCGGGACCGCCGTACGACACGATCGTGAGGTCGCGCAAGGGTGATCGCACGATCGCCCGCACCAGCGACATCGGCTTGCGGCGAGAACCCCAGCCGCCGATGCCGATCGTCATGCCGTCGCGCAGCTCCGCGACGACCTCGTCCGCCGTCGTGCGCTTGTCGGGCAACGAGGGCTCCGGACCGCTACTTCGAGAACTTCGCGTCGCGCTTGTCGACGAACGCGTCGCGCGCCTCGTTGGCAACACCCGCGAGGTTGAGCTCGAAGGTGAAGCCCTGCTCGAAGCGGTAGCTGCGCTTGACGTCGACGGGGTCGATGCCGTTGAGCGACTCCTTCGCCGCCCGGATGACGGTCGGGCTCTTCTCGGCGATCTGACCCGCCACCGCACGCGCGGCCTCGCGTAGCTCCGCCTGCTCGACCACTTGAAGCACGGAGCCGTACTCGTGCAGTTCGGCCGCGGTGGCGGTCGCGCTCGTATAGACCATCGCCCGCATCTTGTGCTGCGGCACGAGCCGGGCGAGGTGCGTCGCCGCGCCGAGCGCGCCGCGATCGACCTCGGGCAGCCCGAAGGTCGCGTCGCTCGACGCGATGATCACGTCGGCGTTGCCCACGAGCCCGATCCCGCCGCCGAGGCAGTAGCCGTGCACCGCCGCGATCACCGGCACCGCGCACTCGTACACCGCGGCGAACGCCGCGTAACAGCCGCGGTTGGCGCCGATCAGGGCCTCGAAGCCGTCGCTCGCCTGCATCTCCTTGATGTCGACGCCCGCGTTGAAGCCTTTGCCCTCGGCGGCGAGGATCACGACCCGGACCTGCGGATCGTCGCCG
>DASVIY010000304.1:0-4354 GCA_036386195.1 Acidimicrobiia bacterium
GGTGACCGACAGCAGCGGTGTCGCGCGCTGCCCGTGATTGACGATCGCCAGGTCGACCCGCCCGTCGGCGCCGACGTGCAGACGGGCCGGGCGCACCGCGCGCCGCGCCGCGAGGTCGATGCGTCGGGACCGCGCCCACCACACTGCGATCAGCACGAGCACGCCGCCCGCGATCGCGAGGATCGCGAGCTCGACGGTGCCCAGGATGAGGCTGCCGATGTAGAGGCCGGCAAGCGCGCCCAGCAGCGCCCAGCCCCGCCGGGTGAGCACCCGCGACCGGCGACGGGTGACCACGGCGTCAGATGGGCTCGACGGGCCCGACCGGTCGGACGAGTCAACGCCGGGCATCGGCTAGCCGCCGGTCGCGCCGGGCACCGGCACGGCGCTCAGCACGCCGCGAATGATCTCGTCGGTGCCCGCGCCGCGCAGCTGCGCATCAGGAGCGAGCATGACGCGGTGCTCGAGCACCGAAGGAGCAAGGCGCTTGATGTCGTCGGGCACGACGAAACCGCGACCGAGGCTCGCGGCGAGGGCGCGTGACGCGCGCTGCAACGCGAGCGCGCCACGCGGGCTCACGCCCAGGCTCAGGTCGCGATGACGGCGCGTGGCCTCGACGATGTCGACGATGTAGTGCTTGAGTGGCGCGGCGACGTGCACTTCGGCCACCGTCTCGGCAGCGGCGACGATGTCGGCCGCGCCGGCCACGGGGGAGAGCTGCTCGATGCCGGCATGGCTCCCGTGCGTATCGAGGATGTCGACTTCGGATTGCCGGCTCGGGTACCCCATCTCGATGCGCATGAGGAACCGGTCGAGCTGCGCCTCCGGAAGGGGATAGGTGCCTTCGAGCTCGACGGGGTTTTGCGTCGCGATGACCATGAACGGGCGCGCGAGACGGTAGGTGTGCGCGTCGACCGTGACCTGTCGTTCCTCCATGGCCTCGAGCAGCGCGGACTGTGTCTTGGGTGAAGCCCGGTTGATCTCGTCGGCGAGCACGATGTTGGCGAACACCCCACCGGGGCGGAACTCGAACTCGTTCGCGACGCGGTTCCACACCGACACGCCGGTCACGTCCGAAGGCAGCAGATCGGGCGTGAACTGCACCCGGCGCCATTCGCCGCCGATCGAGCACGCGATCGCCTTGGCGAGCGATGTCTTGCCCACGCCGGGCACGTCCTCGATCAGCAGGTGGCCCTCCGCGAAGAGGCAGACCAGGGCGAGCCGGATGGGGTCTTCCTTGCCTTGGATCACCCACTCGACGTTGGCGAGCAGGGCGTCGAAGAGCGCGCCGAACGACGTGTGCTCGTGAGCGGTTACCGGCTGCACCACGTGCGGGGTCTCCTTTGCCCGAGATCCCCATTGTAGGGGTACGCGAGGTATGTCCGATACCGGCGCGGTCGGATCCTCGTCGCACAACTGTACGTGCGCGGGCCCGCGGTTGAAACACGGCGCCTGCGTTGTCCTCGCCGGTACGGTGCTGCGATGCCAACGCTGCGCGAACGCGTTCGTCCCGTGGGTGCATGGGCGAGCGCCGCGGTGGCGTTGGCGGCGCGGCCTTCGCTCTGGCCCACCGCGGCGGTCCAGGCGGTTCGCGTCACACCCGCGCAGTGGTGGCGTCGAGCGCCGTTCCTCCCGGTGCCCGACCGGCGCTACATCCGCTACCGCCTCGAGACCCAGTACGGGAAGATCGCGGACGTCGAGCCGCACGACGTCATCACGTATCTCGAGTGGTGCCGAGACATGGCGGCACGCCGACGGAGCGCCTGACCGCGGCCCGGTAGACTCGCACCGACTCGACTGCGCCAGGCTTCGATGGAGCCACTTCCTCACGAGCCGGGCCCTGACGACGGAGGTCTCGGACGCTTGGGGAGAGCCCTGATGCTCAACGCCAGCTTCGAGCCCCTGTGCGTCGTCCCGTGGCGTCGGGCGGTGGTGCTCGTGCTGAAGGAGAAGGCCGAGATCGTCGCGCGCAACGGCGGTGAGGTGCATTCCGAACGCACCGTGCTCCCGATCCCGTCGGTCATCCGCCTGACGCATTTCGTGCGGGTGCCATACCGCAACCGGGTGCCGCTCTCACGTCGGGCGGTGTTCGCACGTGACGCGCACCGGTGCCAGTACTGCAGCCGTCCGGCCGAGAACATCGATCACGTCGTGCCGCGATCTCGGGGCGGCGAGCACATTTGGGAGAATGTCGTCGCCTCGTGCCGCGCCTGCAATGCGCGCAAAGAAGACCGGCTCCTTGTCGAGACCGAGCTCAGCCTGCGCCGCATGCCGATCGCGCCGCGCGCGACGCTGTGGGTTGCCGCGACGGCGGGCAGCATCGACCCGGCCTGGCACCCGTACCTTCCCGGAGCCGAAGACCTCGCGGTCGACGCCGTCTCTGCCTGATCAGGCGGTGCGACGCCCGGTGCGTCGACGGTCGAGGCCCGAGGCGACCTGGTCGAGGACCCGGCCGCTCGTTGTGAGGCCGGTCCGATCGAAACTTCCGAGCAGCTCTTCGGCGAGCCGGCGATGGCCCGCCCGCATCTCGCGGCAGGTGCGCCGTCCGGTGGGCGTGAGCTCCACCACGGTGGACCGGCGGTCAGTCGGATGCTCGCACCGGCGCACCAAGTTGTCGCTTTCGAGCCGGTCGACCAGCGCGGTGACCGCGCGAGGCGTGATATCGAGCGCGTTGCTCAGCGCCGTCATCACCTGCGGGCCCTCGTCGGCGAGCACGTGGAGCAGGCGCGCCCGGGCGTGGCTGAGCCCGCGGCGGGCGAGTCCTTCTGCCGTCAGGCGATCGAGCACGGGCGCCAGGCGAAGCAGCTTGCGGAGTACGTCGGCGCGTACGTCTTCGAGAGCCGGTTGAGCCATTACTAGAGAGCCTACACAATGTTGTATCTTCAGTGTCTATGAAACCAACGGTTGGGGACGGAGGCGTGTTCGCGGAGGGCCTGGTGAAGCGTTTCGGCTCGTTCACCGCGCTCGACGGCGTCGACTTCACCGCATCGCAAGGCAGCGTCGTCGGTTTGCTCGGCCCCAACGGCGCCGGGAAGACGACCGCGATCCGCATCCTGACCACACTGCTGCGCCCCGATGGCGGGCGAGCGTCGGTGGCGGGTTACGACGTCGTGCGCCAGCCGCAACTCGTGCGGAGCGTCATCGGCCTCACGGGTCAGTACGCAGCAATTGATGAAGACCTCACGGGGCGGGAGAACCTGGTGCTCGTGGGACGGCTCGGACGCATTGCCAAGCGGGCCGCACGCGAGCGCGCCACGGAGCTGCTCGAACTGTTCGACTTGAGCGACGCGGGGGACCGCACGCTGCGCACGTACTCGGGCGGCATGCGCCGGCGCCTCGACCTCGCGGCGAGCCTGATGTTCTCGCCCGCCGTCTTGTTTCTCGACGAGCCCACCACCGGTCTCGATCCACGCAGCCGGCTCGACCTGTGGAACGTGATCGGCGAGCTCAAGCAGCGGGGCACGACGATCGTGTTGACGACGCAGTACATGGAAGAGGCCGACCACCTCGCCGACAGAATCAGCGTGATCGACGGCGGGCGCATCATCGCCGAGGGCACCGCCGACGAGCTGAAGCACACGGTCGGCGGCGATGTGCTCGACCTCACCGTGGCCGACCGCGCGGCAACCGTGACTGCCGCTTCGATCCTGGCCGAGCTCTTTCACACCGCCGGGCACGAGCTTGCCGTCGACGCGGAGCTCGGCACGGTGCTCGTGCCCGTCACGACGGGCGCGGTCGCGCTGGTGGAAGCCGTGCGCGCGCTCGATGCCGCCGGTGTGGCCGTGGCCGATCTCGGGTTGCGTCGCCCGTCGCTCGACGACGTCTTCCTGAGCCTGACCGGCCACCTCGCGGAGGAGCCGCGACCCGAGACGCCCGAGCCGCGCAGCCGAGCGCGGACGGGGTCCTGAGCATGGCGACGGTTGCCGTGGCCCAGGAGATCGCGAGCGCCGAGGCGCGAGCTGCGCTCCCGCTCAGTCGCGTGCTGGCCGACATCGGTCTGGTCGCCGGCCGCAACTTGCGGAAGGTGTTGCGCAACACGCGCCTGATCGTCTTCTCGACGGTGCAGCCGGTGATGCAGCTCATGCTGTTCGCGTACGTGTTCTCGGCCGTCGCGAGTCTCGGCAATGGCATCAACTACAAGGACTTCGTCGTGCCTGCGGTGCTCGTGCAGGCGATGACGTTCTCGGCCATGGGGTCGGGCGTGGGCATCGCCAACGACTTGCACACCGGCATGATCGACCGCTTCCGCTCGTTACCGATCGCGCGTTCGGCCTTTCTCGTCGGCCGGACCGTGAGTGACAGCTTGCGACTCGGCATCCAAGCCCTGCTGCTCGTGGTGGCGGCAACCTTGATCGGA
>DASVIY010000305.1:0-17724 GCA_036386195.1 Acidimicrobiia bacterium
GTCATCGTGGGCTCTCGCTCTTCGTGGTCGAGAAGGAGCCGGAACCGGGGCATTCGTTCGCGTTCACGCACGAGCTCGGCGGCACGATCGAGGGGCGAGCGATCGACACGATCGGCTACCGCGGGATGCACTCCTACGAAGTTGCGTTCGACAACTGGTTCGTGCCCGCGTCGAATCTCGTGGGCGAGGACGGTGGGGTCGGCAAGGGCTTCTACCTCCAAATGGAGGGGTTCGAGAACGGGCGGCTCCAGACGGCGGCGCGCGCCGTCGGTCTGATGCAGGCCGCGTACGAAGCCGGCCTCACGTATACGCACGACCGCACGGTGTTCGGCAAGCCCGTCTTCGACTACCAGCTCAGCAAAGTCAAGCTCGCACGTATGGCGACGCTGATCCAGGCCGGTCGGCAGTTCTCCTACGACGTCGCGCGTCGCATGGCCAAGGGTGAAGGCACGCTCCAGGCGTCGATGGTCAAGGCGTATGTGTGCCGGGCCGCGGAGTGGGTGACGCGCGAGGCGATGCAGTTGCACGGTGGCATGGGCTACGCCGAGGAGTTTCCCGTGTCGCGCTACTTCGTGGATGCGCGGGTGCTCTCGATCTTCGAGGGCGCCGACGAGACGCTCTGTCTCCGCGTGATCGCGCGCCGCCTCGCAGAGCAGGCGCTCGACGTCGCGAAGTAGCCGATACGCTCGCTCGGTTGTGAGCGAGCGCACGCAACGACACCCGGGCGATGCGATCCGGGTCGCACTCGGTCTCTTCGTCTTTCTCATCGCGTGGTGGTCGGTCCGCGACGGTCGCGTCGGCCTCACCGAAGCCGACCTGTTCCAGCTCGTGAACCAGCTGCCGTCGTTCTTCGTGTGGCCGTTCGAGACCGTCATGCAGCTCGGCACCGTGTGGGCGATTGCGGGGACGACTGCGGTCGCGCTCGCTGCCCGCCGGCTGCGTCTCGCGCGCGACCTCGTCGTCAGCGCGCTCATCGCGTGGAGCCTTTCGCACTGGTTGAAGAGTGTCGTGGGGCGCGCCCGACCGTCCGCGCTCCTACACCACGTGATCGTCCGCGGCGCACACGCGACCGGAGCCGGCTTCCCATCGGGTCACACTGCGGTCGTAACTGCGCTGGCTACCGCGGCTTCGCCGTACTTGTCCCGACCACTGCGGCGTGCGGTCTGGATCGCGGTCGTGCTCGTCGGCGTGGCGCGTATCTATGTGGGCGCGCACCTCCCGGTCGACGTGATCGGGGGCGCGGCAGTCGGCTGGGTCGTCGGCTCGTTGGTGCACCTGGCCTTCGGCGCGCCCGGAGGACGGCCCGCGCGCGCGGGAATCGAGCAGGCCCTCGCGGCCGTGCACCGGCCCGTGACCGATCTCACGCCACTCCAGATGCAGATCGTCGGTGGAGACGCCTACGCCGGTCACCTCACCGATCGCACGCCGGTCACGTGCATCGTGATCGGACGAGACCAACGCGACGCCGACGGGCTCTACAAGTTGTGGCGGCTGCTTGCGACGCGCGAGCAACAAGCCGACACCGACCCGTTCGCGACTCCCGGCCAGCTGATGGAGCACGCGGGTTACGTCTCGTTGCTCGCGGGGCGAGCCGGTGTTCGCACCCCGGACGTGCTCCTCACGACCGGGTTCAACGGCGGCGCGCTCCTACTCGAGCACCAGGCCCGCGGCACGCCGCTGGCGGACATGACCGCCGACGAGATCGACCACCGTCTCCTCGACGCGGTGTGGGCACAGGTGAAGCTGCTCCACGAGGCCTACATCTCCCACCACGCGCTCAACGTCCACAACATCGTCGTGGACGGCTCCGGCGAGCCATGGCTGATCGGATTTCGCAACGGCGACGCGACCGCCTCGGACCAGCAGCTCGCGATCGATGTGGTGGAGCTGCTCACCTCGCTCGCGGTGATCGTGGGCCCGGATCGCGCCGTCGCGAGCGCGACTCGCGTGCTCGGAGCCGACGCGCTGAAGCCCGCTCTGCCGCTGCTGCAGCCGATCGTGCTGACACCGACCACACGCAAGGAGGCACGGCGCCACAAAGGCCTGATCGAGCAGGTGCGCGAGCAGGCGGCCGCCGCCGCGGGCACCACCGCGCCGAAGATCGAGCCGCTCACGCGGATCAAGCCCTCGAGCCTTGTCATGGTGGCGGTGATCGCGCTGACTGCCCGCGTGCTGCTGCCGCAGTTCGCCGAGCTCGGCCACGCATCACACGAGATCATCCACGCGAATCCCGGTTGGGTGCTCGCCGGGCTCCTCGCGACGATTGGCGTCTTCCTGGCCGGCGGCGTCGCGCAACTCGGCGCGGTGAAGCAACGCCTGTTGCTCTTGCGCACCACGCTGGTGCAATACGCGGCCGCGTTCACCAACCGGCTGACGCCGAGCAGCATCGGCGGCCTCGCGGTACGTACCCGGTTCCTGCAACGTTCTGGTCTCGACCGGGAGCAGGCCGTCGCCGGCACCGCGCTCGATTCGCTCGGCGGTGGCATCGTCCACGGCATCGGGCTCATCGTCGCGATCCTGCTCGCCGGGGGCAGCGGCTTCGGCGACGTGCCGCTCCCCACCGGCTGGCCCCTCCTCGCCGGCATCGTCGCGGTGCTCACACTCATCGGGCTGGCGATCTTCACGCCGCGTATCCGCCATGCGCTCGCGCCGGCGAAGCGCGCGCTCGTCGACCTCGGTCAGGTGATGCGCGTGCCGTCGAAAGCGATGTTGCTGCTCGGCGGGTCGGCCGTCGGACTGCTCTGCTACCTGCTCGCCTTCGATTTCTCGCTTCAGGCCGTCGGCGCGCACGTCGCCATCCGCGACGTGTTCGTCGTGTACCTCGGCGGCACCACGATCGCGGCGCCGAGCCCCACCCCGGGCGGCCTCGGCGCGGTCGAAGCCGCGCTGATCGCCGGTCTCACCGCGCTCGGCACCGCCTCGGCGCCCGCGGTCGCGGGCGTGCTCGTGTTCCGGCTCCTCACCTACTGGCTCCCGATCCTCCCCGGCTACCTGTCACTCGTGGCACTCCGCCGCGAGAGCCTGCTCTAAGTACCATTCTTGAATGAGATCGGGGTCAGTCGGCGATGATCGCTTCGGCTTCGATCTCGACCTTCCAGCGCGGGTCGAGCAGCGACGAGACCACAACTTGCGTCGCCGCCGGGCGGACCGCGCCGAACACCGCCGAGTGCGCTCGACCGACCGCTTCACCGTCGCCGAGATCGACCAGGTACATGCGCGTGCGCACGACGTGCTGTAAAGACGCGCCGGCCTCCGCGAGCGCGACGAGCACGAGCGCCAGGCAGCGACTTGCCTGGGCTTCTGGGTCGGGATCGCACGAGCCGTCGGGCCATATCGGCGCCGTGCCCGACACGAAGACGTGATTGCCGACACGCACCGCACGCGAGAACCCGATGCTGTCCTCGTAGGGCGAACCCGATGCGACCTGCCGCCGTTCGCCGGTCATCCGCCGGACGGCCCTGCCGGGATCACGGGCTCAGCCCTTGTTGTGCTTCATGCCGGCGCGCTCGCCGCGCATGACGAACTTGGTCGCCATCTTGCGGCTGGCCTCGTCGATCATCTCGTCGCCGAACATCACCGCGCCCTTGCCCTCTTCGTCGGTGGCGACGCGGTACGCCTCGAGGAGCTCGTACGCCTTGTCGAACTGCTCAGTCGTCGGCGTGTACACCTCATTGATGACCGTGATTTGATCCGGGTGGAGCGACCATTTGCCGTCGTACCCGAGGATGTGCGTGCGCATCGCGTACTCGCGTAGCGCGTCGAGCTCGCGGATCTTCAGGTAGGGCCCGTCGATCACTTGCAGACCGTTGGCGCGTCCGGCCATGAGGATCTTCGAGAAGACGTAGTGGAAGTGGTCGCCGGGATAGTCGGCGATCTGCACGCCGCCCGTGAGCACCGGCATCTCCATCGACGCGGCAAAGTCGGCCGGACCGAACACGATCGTCTCCATGCGCGGCGACGCCGCACAGATCTCTTCGACGTTGATGAGACCGCGGGTGGTCTCGATCTGCGCCTCGATGCCGACCTTCGTGCGCCGGCCGGTGTTGAGCTCGATCTGCGTGAGCAGATGGTCGAGCGCAACGACATCGCCGGCCGACTGCACCTTCGGGAGCATGATCTCGTCGAGTCTTTCCGAGGCGTTCTCGACGACGTGAATGACGTCGCGATAGGTCCACTTCGTGTCCCATGCGTTGACACGCACGCACAGCACCGCGTCGCCCCAGTCGTTGTCGTTGATCGCATCAACGACGGTCTGGCGCGCGTCCTCCTTCTCGTTGGGCGCGACGGAGTCTTCCAAGTCGAGGAAGTACATGTCGGCACCGAGACCGGGCGCCTTCGCGAGGAACTTCGGATTGGAGCCGGGCACTGCATGGCAGGACCGGCGGGGCAAGTCACGGGAGCGTTCGGACATGCATCAAGGGTACGGCGGTTCAGCGGGCCTGCTCATATCGGGGGTCCCCGGCGGTGAGCGTGAGTACGCTCCGCGCGTGGCCACAAGATCCCCAAAGCTGCAGCCGGTGGCCGACGGCGTCTTCGCATGGATCCAGCCGGGCGGCAAGTCGGGCGTCAGCAACGCCGGGGTGGTCGTCGACGATGACGGCGTGACCGTGATCGACGCGCTGATGGTGCGATCCCAATGGGAGCCGTTCGCCGCGGCAGTGAAGGAACTTGAACAGCCCGTCCGCCGCCTCGTGCTCACGCACGCGCACATCGACCATGTCGGCGGCACCAAGGCGTTCCCACACGCCGCCGTCTACGCGACACCGGTCACGAGCGCGCTCCTCGACGACGCGATGCCGATCGACGCGTACAAGGCGTTCATGCCGGCATTCGTCGAGGAGTTCGACGACCTCGCGGAGGTCGGCACGCGTCCGGCGACCCACGAAGTCGAGGGCGCCGCCGCGTTGACACCGCGGTGCGAGCTGCTCCCGGCCAGCGGCCACACCGACGGCGACTTGATGGTGCTGGTCGAAGACGCCGACACGTTGTTTGCCGGCGACCTGTGCTTCTTCGGCGTCACGCCGCTCGCGTTTCAGGGTGACCCCGCAACCTGGGCCGACATGCTCGACGCCGTGGTCGAGTTGGCCGACACGATCGTGCCCGGGCACGGGCCGGTGGGCGGCGAGCCCGAGCTGCGCGCCCTGCAGGACTACCTGCGGGCGTGCGTTGCCGCCGACGGGGACGTGGCTGCGATCCCACCCGGACCGTGGGACACGTGGCCCGAGCGCGAACGCGACGCGATCAACGTCGAACGCGCCGCGCTCCTTGCGCGTGGCGATGACTCGATGCCGCCCGCGATGCTCAAGGCAATCGGACTGGGCTGATCGGGCGCCCATCGCTCGACGGCGAGTCCGGCTTGCGGGGCTCGCGACGCCGCGGGCGCCATCCCGGTTGCACGCGGTCGTGCTCGAGGCGGTGTCCGCGGGCCCGGAGGATGTCGGTGCGGGTGCAGATGCCGACAAGCCGCCCGTCCCGCACGACCGGGAGGTGATCGACTTTCTCCTCGAGCATGAGCTCCAGCGCTCGTCTCCGGCGACTCAGCCGCTTGCACCTCGAAGAGCTGGACCGGCTCGGCCCACGGCTCCGCGCGCCTTGGGAGGGCCTCCCCGCGACGCCGGCCGTTTAAGAACGCGCGCTACCGCGCCGAGCTATTTCACGTTGGCGCGGAAGAAGTCGATCGTGCGGCGCCACGCCATGTCGCTGTGCTCCTCGTGGAACGCATCGGGCCGGTGGTGGTTGGTGAAGCCGTGCTCGGTACCGGGATACAGGAAGAACTCGTGCTCCTTGCCCAAGCTCTGGAGCTGCTCCTCGAGCGCGCGCACCGCCGCGGGCCCGGCGAAGTCGTCGTTTTCCGCGTAGTGACCTTGGATCGGCCCCTGGAGTCGCGAGTAATCGGGTTGTGCACCCGGCCACGCGATCACGCCGTAATACGGAACCGTGGCCTCGACGGCGTCGGGCCGCAACGTCGCGAGCCAGAGCGCGAGCCCACCGCCCATGCAGAACCCCACGACGCCGACGCCCGTCGACGTGACCGCGGCGTGCTGCTGCAGGAAGTCGATCGCGCCGGCCATGTCCTTCGCGGCCTGCTCGATGTTGAGCGCCATCATCATCTTCATGGCCTCGTCGGGCTCTTTGGTCTCGGCGCCGCGGAAGAGATCGGGTGCCAACGCGACGAAGCCCTCGCCGGCGTAGCGGTCGCACACCTCTTTGATCTGCTGGTTGAGCCCCCACCACTCCTGGATCACCACGATCCCCGCGCCCGACCCGCCGCCCGGCACTGCGAGGTAGCCCTGGCCCGTCGTGCCGTTGCTCGGGAACTCGACCATCTCTCCCATCAAACGCCCTCCGCTCTCGTGCTCGCGAATTAGTGCGCGCCGCCGAGCTTGGCGTGATCCCAGCTGACCGTCTTCACCGGCTCCACCACGATCACTACCCGTTTGCTGCCCATCGTGCGCACACCTTCTCGGATGGCGTCGTCGGTGATCGGGCCCCAGTAGCGCTCGTAGATCTGCTCCCCGAACGCGAGGACGTCGTCGAGGTCGTCGACGATCTCGGCGGTGCCGACGATCTGCACACCCTTCAGCCGCTCATAGCTATCGCCGGTCTCGACCATCACCGTGAGCCGAGGATCGCGACGCAGGTTGACGACCTTCTGGCTCTTCGCATACGTCCAGAACGCCGGCCTGCCGCCGCGCAGCGTGTACCACATGGCGACGAGGTGGGGCGTGCCGTCGGCGTTGATCGACGCCACTTGCAGCGTGCGCTCGGAGGCGAGGAATGCCTCGATCTCGTCGTCGGTCATGTGGATCTGATCTCGACGGCTCACGGCGGTGCAGCCTACCGGCGCGCCAAGCGGCGGCGAGGCTGACCTGCTTGGTAGTTTCCGCCGATGGCGAAGAACCCCGACCCGTCGCTCGAGCTCACGAGCAGCAAGGGCGTCACGCGCGCGCTCGACGACTGGGCGACGATGTTTCACCTCTGCCTCGTCATCCTGCCCGACCGTCCCGAGGCGAGCGCGTGGGTGCCCGTCGCCCGGCGGATCTTCGCGGTGTTCGGCGACGCCGACTGTCACACCGCGTTCGTCGTGACCGGCAACGAGCAGATCGCCCGCCGGATCCTCGGTTCCGCGGAACGGGAGGTGCTCACGTTCATCGATCCCGACCGCGCGTTCGTGCGCAGCCTCGGGCTCGAGCACCTGCCCGCGTTCGTGCACTTGCGCCAGGACACGACACTCGGCGATGCAGCCGAGGGCTGGAACGAGCGCGAATGGCAACGAGTGGCCACCGGCGTGGGCAAGGCGATGGCCTGGTCCCACCCCGAGGTCGCGGCCGCCGGCAACCCCCCGCCCACCCCCGGTTGGGCCGTCTGACCTGCACTGGAGACAAACAATTCGCATGAATGGCGCGAACCCGCCGCCAGCGGTTAGCGTCGATTCCATCGCCCGCACGTCACCTCCTGAGGTTGACGTACGGGCATGTTCTTAGAAGGCACCACCGAGAGCACTGTTCGCAGGACCGCGTTCAGGTAAGGACCGCCAGCGGCATCCCCTGCCAAAGGGAGTCCCCAACATGAACCTCCGGGCCGCACGGCTCGTTCCCATAATCATCGTCGGCCTCGCCACGCCCGCTGTGCTCGCCACCAGCGCGCTGGCGTCACCGGTCGACGACAAGCGCGCCCAGGCGGAGCGCCTCCAGGCCGAGATCTCCGCCAACGGCGCAAAGACCGACGCCCTGAGCGAGCAGTACAACGGCGCCCAGCTCAAGCTCAACGACGCCAAGCAGGCGGTCGCGGCCGCCCAGATCCAGACCGTGGCCGCGCAGCAGCGCACCCGCCAGCTCCAGAGGTTGCTCGCCGACCGGGCCGCGTCGATCTACATGAGCTCCGGCGTGTCCAACGGCATTGCAGTGCTCGACGCCGACAACGCCCGCGACATCAATGCCCGGGAGAAGTACTCGTCGGCCGCCGCAAGCCGCGACGACACACTCATTCAGGGGTTGCGCAACGCGAAAGAACTGCTCGCACGCAAGCAAGCCGATGCCGAGCAGGCGCAACAAGCCGCCCAGCACGACGCCGCGGCGATCTCGAGCGCGAAGCATCAGCTCGACGCCGCGAACGGCACGCAGCACCAGCTGCTCGGTCAAGTCAACGGCGAGATCAAGACTCTCGTCGCGCAGGCCGCGCAACAGCAGGCGGTGGCCGAGGCCGCGGCCGCGCAGAAGCGTTTCGCCGCGGGCGCGACCGCGCGGCTGACGACCGGCCCGGCGACAACCCGAGGAGGTGGGGGTGGGCGGGGCAACGCGCCGTCGATCGCGTATCCCACGAATCTTCCCTCGCCGAGCGGTGGCGCCGCGGCTGCGATCGCGTTCGCGCGGGCCCAGCTCGGCAAGCCGTACCAATACGCGGCCACCGGTCCCGGCTCGTACGACTGTTCCGGTCTCACGATGCGCGCATGGGAAGCGGGCGGTGTCTCGATGCCGCACTACTCCGGCGCGCAGTACGCAATGTTTCCGAAGGTCCCCCTCGACCAGTTGCAACCGGGTGACCTCGTGTTTCGGGGAGCCGGTGGCAGCCAGCACGTCTCGCTGTACATCGGCGGAGGTTTGGTGATCACAGCGCCGCAGACCGGCGACGTCGTCAAAGTCGCCGGCATCGGCAGCGTCATGGGTGCAGTTCGCCCTGGTTAGGCAGGGTTCGCACCTTTAGCACCATAGGCGGAGTACAGGAAATGGTTTCCGGTCGCGGGCGGTCGGGACCTCCTCGAGTTGTTGGGATGACGATGATTCTCAGGACAGTACGTGTAGGTGCATGTGTCGCCGCGATGCTGGGGGCGCTGCTGGCGCCGGTCGTGGCGGGAGTGGGTGTCGCGCATGCGTCGCCTGTCGACGACGCGAAGGCTCAGGCCGCCAGGCTCCAGGCCCAGATCGATTCGAACGGCGTCAAGCAGGATGCGCTGTCGGAGCGTCTCAACGGCGCGAACTACAAGCTCCAGCAGGCGCAGGCCGACGCCGCCACTGCACAGAAGGGTCTCGACGCAGCGCAGGCCCACACGAAGCAGCTGCAGCATCAGCTCGCTCAACGCGCCGCCGCCGTCTACCGCAGCTCCGGCAACGGTGGGCTCGACGCGCTCGACGCTTCCACCGCAGGCGAGCTGCAGACTCGCGAGCAGTACAGCGCCGCAGCTGCAAATCACGACGACTCGATCGTGTCGCAGCTCCACAACGCGAAGGAACAACTGCAAGCCAAGCGGAGTGATGCCCAGAAGGCCGCCGATGCCGCACAGAGCGAACGCGATCAGGCAGCGTCAGCCAAGACGGAGCTCGACGCCGCGAGCGCCAAGGAGAAGCAGCTGCTGTCCCAGGTCCACGGCCAGATCAAGCAGCTCATCGACCAGCAGCGGGCCGCTCAGGCCGCGGCCGCGCTCGCAGCCGCCCAAGCGCGCACATCCGCCGTCCGCGCATCCGCCGCCAAGGGCTTTCACGCGCACGCGGCTCTCCAGGGACGCGTCAGCACGGGTGGCGACATCCAGGTCAGCCTCGGTTCGATCCCTGCGCCGAGCGGAGGAGCCGGCGCGGCAATCGCGTTTGCGTACGCGCAACTCGGCAAGCCCTATGTGTACGGCGCGGCCGGGCCCGATGCGTACGACTGCTCGGGGCTCACGATGCGGGCCTGGGGTGCGGCGGGCGTCGGGATGGCGCACTACTCCGGTGCGCAGTACTCCTCGTTCCCGCATGTACCGCTCAGCGCGATGCAGCCGGGCGACCTCGTGTTCTGGGGTCCTGGCGGTAGCAGCCACGTCGGGCTCTACATCGGCGGCGGCATGATGATCGCGGCGCCGCACACCGGCGACCACGTGAAGGTGCAGGCCGTCTACGGCGGAGCGATCGGCGCATCGCGTCCCGGTTGATCTGACAGCGCGGCTGACGGCCGGTCCCGGTTTCCCGGGGCGGCCGTAGGATCCGAGCGTGACCACGACCGAGTCGATTCGGCTCACGCGCTTCTCGCACGGCGCGGGCTGCGCCTGCAAGCTCTCCCCCGACGATCTTCGTACCGTGCTCGGGCTGGTGCGCGGCCTCGGGCCCGCTCCCGACACCGACCTGCTCGTGGGCCTCGATACCGCGGATGACGCTGCCGTCTACCGGCTGCGTGACGATCTCGCCATCGTCTTCACCACCGACTTCTTTACGCCGATCGTGGACGACCCGTACGACTGGGGCCGCGTCGCCGCCGCCAACGCGCTGTCGGATGTGTACGCGATGGGTGGCACGCCGCTACTCGCGCTCAACCTCGTCGCCTGGCCGCGTGAAGGCCTGCCGTTCGAGCTCCTCGCCCGCGTGCTCGACGGCGGTGCCGACGTCGTGCGCGCCGCCGGAGCACTTATCGGCGGCGGTCACTCGATCGACGATACCGAGCCGAAGTACGGGCTCGCGGTGGTTGGCACGGTCGACCCGACACAGGTGTGGCGCAATCGCGGTGCCCGGGTAGGGGACGCGCTGGTGCTGACGAAGCCCATCGGGCTCGGAGTCATCTCGACGGCGTTGAAACGCGACGCTGCATCCCCCGAGCTCATCGATCGGGCCGTCGACGTGATGACAACGCTCAACGCCGGCGCGCGTGACGCCGCGCTCGAGCTGGGCGACGCAGTGCACGCGGTCACCGACGTGACCGGCTTCGGCCTGCTCGGTCATCTCCGGGAGATGCTGGTCGCGTCGGATGTGGCGGCCGAGATCGATGTCGCGTCGGTGCCCGTGATCGACGGCGTCCGTAAGCTGCTCGCCGCGGGCATGATCGCAGGTGGCACGCAGCGCAACCATGCGTTCGTCAGCGACACCGTCGATTGGGGCGAGCTTCCGCCCGACGAGCAGCTGCTGCTCGCTGATGCGCAGACCTCGGGTGGGCTGCTGATAGCTGTCGACGGCGCGCATGCGAACAAGCTCGTGGACGCGCTCGCGCAGCAGGCGACGCTCGCTGCCGCCGTCGTGGGTCGAGTCGCCCCCGGCGTGGCCGGTCACGTCACGATCGCGGCCGTCGGTTAGGGGATCACGAGCATGCCCAGCTCCGACTCGAGCTGCGGCCGCGGCTTGGCGCCCAGCGACTGACGCTCGAGCCGTCCGTCACGAAAGAGACCGATCAACGGGATGCTCTGGACGTTGTACGTCTGCGCGAGCGCGGGCTCTTCGTCGATGTTGACCTTCACGACCTTGTAGGCGCCGTCGCGCATCGCCGCGATCTGTTCGACGATCGGACCGACCTGACGGCACGGCCCGCACCAGGGAGCCCAGAAGTCGACGATCACCGGAACGTCGCTCTTCAGTACCTCGGCGTCGAACGACGCGGTGGTCACCGACCGCACGAGACTTTCGGGTGGATCTTCGGGAACGGGTGCCGAGGGACGTTGGTCCGCGCGGATCGCGTCGAGCCACTCGTTGGCCTCTTGCACGCCTTCGAGCGCCACTTGGTGTGCCATCGGGTACTCGGAGTAGATGACGGGAAGTTCGTGCGCTTCGAGGGTGCGGGCCAGCTCGCGGCCCTTCTTCACCGGTATCAACGGATCTTCCGAGCCGTGCTGCACGAGGAACGGCACGTCGCGCGCGGCACGCCAGTCGAAGTCGAGTCCCGGGTACTCGGCCAAGAACCCGCTCATGACGAGCACGCCCGCGGGACGTGTGCGGTCGCTCGCGCGGAGTGCCAGCGGGGCAACGAGGCTCGCGCCCTGGGAGAAGCCGGCGACAACGGCCTGCTCGCGCGGCATGTCGTGCTCACGGCACGTGTCGTCGAGCAGGTCATCGAGCGCATCGAGCGAGGCAAAGAACTGCTCGACACTCGCGTCGGAATCGGCGCCGAAGTCGTACCACGCGAACCCGGGCGGTGCTGCAACCGGCCCGCGCGGCAGGACGGTGAGGAAGTGGCCATCGGGATCGAGGTACGGCAGCAGGGCGCCGAGGTCGCGCTCGTCGGCGCCGAAGCCGTGGACGAGCAACAGCACACGGTCGGCATCGCTGCCGTGCACGACATTGGTCACGAGGGTCATTTCCGGGCCTCCGGGGGTAGGTGTCGTTGCCAACGTCGAATCGCGGCGCGGTATGCCCGCCGCGCTCGGACGCCGAGCTCAGGGGGCCTTGCGGCCGCGCCGACGCTTGGGTTGGGCGCGGCGCCCGGGGATCTTCACACCCGTTCGCTGCACCTTCGCGGTCGTCGGCACGACGCTGATCGAGCCGTCGGGCTCGAGTACCGCCATCTTGACGTCGCGCAGACCGTCGCCCGGATCTTCACCGTGCTCACGCAACGCCGTCTCCACCTCGGCTTGCGTGACACCGGCCAGACGGAGGTGCGACTGGATGAATTGACCGTCGTGCACGAGCAGGATCGGGTCGCCTTCGACGAGGCCCCGCACGAGGGTGCTCCGCAGGCGGGTGCGCGCAATGACCATGTTGGCCAGGATCAAGGTGGCCGCGGCCACGAGCCCGCCGAGGAGCGTCACGTTGGCGCCGACCATCGCGTTCTGCACCGCGTTGGCGACGAGCAGGATCAACACGAGGTCGAACGGGGTGAGCTGCCCGAGCTCGCGCCGGCCGCCGAGGCGCAGCAGGAACAGGACCGCCACGTAGACCACGAGACAGCGGCCGACGATCGCGAGCAATTCCACGTGAAGAAGGTACCCGCACACTTCGCGTGCACGGCGGCAACTCGACCCCGTGATGACGACGTGCGAGCATGCCGCGCCCCCACGACGGAGGACGCGATGCGACTCGGGATCAACCTCGGCTACCAGGACTGGGGCACGGGCCTCGACCGGGCCGTCTCCCTCGCGCAGGAGGCCGAGCGGCTCGGCTTCCACTCGGCATGGACGGCCGAGGCGTACGGCAGCGATGCGATCACACCGATCGCGTGGATGATGGCGCGCACGGAGCGTCTCGCGTTCGGCTCCGCGATCATGCAAATGCCCGCGCGTACGCCGGCGATGACGGCGATGACTGCGGCCACGCTCGACTTGATGAGCGGCGGCCGTTTCCTGCTCGGGCTCGGCCTGTCGGGCCCGCAGGTCGTCGAGGGATGGCACGGCCAGCCGTACGGCAAGCCGCTCGTGAAGACGCGCGAGTACGTCGAGATCGTGCGCACCATCCTGCGCCGCGAGGCGCCCCTCGAGCACCACGGCGAGCACTACGACATCCCGTACTCGGGCGAGGGCGCGACCGGGTTGGGCAAGCCGTTGAAGCTGATCGTGCATCCGCGCCGCGCGGATCTCCCGATCTATCTCGCGGCGATCGGCCCGAAGAACGTGCAGCTGTGCGCCGAGATCGCCGACGGCTGGCTCCCGATCTTCTTCTCACCGACGCGTTTCGCCGACACCTACGGCGCCGCGGTCGAAGCCGGGTTCGCGCGTGCCGCTGACGCGAAGAGCCTCGAAACCTTCGACGTTGCGCCCACCGTCACCGTGATCCTCGGCGACGACGTCGAGGGGCTCCGCAACATCGCGAAGCCGATGACCGCGCTGTACGTCGGCGGGATGGGCGCGCGGGGGAAGAACTTCTACAACGACCTCGCGTGCCGGTACGGGTTCGAAGCCGAGGCGAAGCAGATCCAGGATCTCTACCTCGACGGCAAGAAGCAGGAGGCGATCGCCGCGGTGCCCGACGAGATGATCGACGAGATCTCGCTCATCGGTCCGAAGGAGCGCATCGCCGACCGGCTCGACGCGTGGAAGAGCTCCGGGATCACCACCATGATCCTCGGCGCGCAACAACCCGAGGCACTACAAGTGATGGCCGAGCTCCTGCTCTGACCCGCGGCGCGGTCGACCCCAGCGCATTCTTGCGTCAGTAATCGTCATCTCATGACGGTTGCGACGCAAGAATGAAACGGCCGGGTTCAGAACATGAAGTTCATGTGCTCGACGACGGTGCGTCCGAGGGTGTCGTCGCCGGAAAGGGTGACCGAGCCGTCGGCCAGTGCTGCAGTGCCGTCGACGCGGCCGCAGCCGAGGCGGGTGAACACCTCCAACGTCGTCGCGATCTTCACCGTGGGCGAGCTCGGCGGGATGTCGAGCATCTTCCCGCGTCCGCCCTCCACATGAATCGCGACGATACGCGGGCCCCCGGCGCCGCCGAGGTCGAAGACCACGCTCGTGCCGTCGGGCGGCTTCACCTGCTTGCCGATGACGTACGGCATCGCGCCGACGACGCGTTCGATCGACGCGTCAGCCGCCGGCCCGGTCAAGTGTCCTGGCGTACCGAGCGCGCGGCGGATGTCCTGCTCGTGCACCCAGCTGTCGAAGATGCGGAACGGCAGGAGGTCGCGCACCGTGCCGGGGCCGACGGGCGTCCACGACTCGCCGCCGAATCCGGCCGTGTCGAGTGCGCGGAGCCCGGCGAGGCGCTGACCGGTCACGTCGCGATATCGATCGAGCACTCCTGCGCCGTCGAGGGTGCGCAGCGACTCGACCCAGATCTCGTTCATGCGGCCGACGTCATTCTTGACGTGCGGGGCGTCGGGCGGGTCGAGCTCGGGCGTCGGCAGACCCAGGCTCATCGCTTCGATGCCGATGACGTGGGCGACAGTGTCCTGCACCGTCCATCCCGGGCACTCGGTGACCGCGTCCCACTCCGCCTGCGAGAGTGGCGCGCACACGCCATCGATCGAGCTCCACACCTCGGCGAGCGCGTCAACAAGCTCCTGGTCGGTCATGTGCTGCTCCGTTTCGGTGGGATGGACGTACGCATGTGACGGCTGAGGTCGCCGAGCAGGTCGGGCGAGATCATCCGTGCCGAGAAGCTCCACGTGCCGTCGACCCGTTCGAACCGGTCGTCGTAGCGCCCGGCGATGATCGGCTGCAGCGGGAAGTCGGAACGGGCTTGCAAGACCGTGAAGTACGAGCGCGCCGATGCGCGTTGGCTGTCTTCGAGCTCGATGGTCACGTTGGTGATGACGTGCTTCGTGCACGGCGTGCCGTCCTCGTACAGGATCACGCCGTCATAGCCCGCTCGTACCGCGGTCGCGCCGTGCAGTGGCTCGCCTCGCCCCGGTGAGCCCCAACTCGCATGTTCGAAGAGCGCGGCGACGGTGTCGAGGTCGCCCGCGTCGAGGAGCTCGGCGTAGCCGTGGATCAGCGCGCGGATCGCTTCTCGGTCGTCGTCGGCCACGAGCCCCATCATCGCAGACCACGTGTCGTCGACGCCGAACCCGTAGCCTGCCGGCGTGGAGGGCGAGCCGGCGCGGCGGCGGAAGTTCTGGGGATGGGGCTTCGAGGACGCGGGCCCGACACGCGCGCAGCAGGAACGGATGGCCGCGACGCTTGCCGACATGTTCGGGCTGGACGAGGTGCGCGTGCGCACCCCTCCGGAGATCGGCGACATCGATCTTCCGGCTCCGCGTGTTGCGGCACCACCGGCACTCGCATCGATCTGCACCAGCGACCCGTACGAACGGGCCGGCCATACGTACGGCAAGTCGTTTCGCGACGTCGTGCGCGGTCTCGCACGCGACTTCCGCCACCCGCCTGATGTCGTCGCGCTTCCCCGCGATGAGCGCGACGTGACCGCGCTCTTGGATTGGTGCGCGTCCGCAGGCGCGGCGGCGATCCCGTACGGCGGCGGGTCGTCGGTGGTCGGCGGCGTGGAAGCCAACGTCGGTGATGAATATCCGGCCGTGGTCACGATCGATCTTCGCCGCCTCGACCGGGTCGTCGAGATCGATGCGACCTCGCGGGCGGCGCGTATTCAAGGCGGCGTGTACGGGCCGGCGCTCGAGGACCAGCTCCGTCCGCACGGCTTGACGTTGCGGCACTTTCCACAATCGTTCGAGGTCTCGACGCTCGGCGGGTGGATCGCAACCCGCTCCGGCGGCCATTACGCCACCAACCTCACCCACATCGACGACTTCGTGGAGTCGATCCGTGCCGTCACGCCGCGCGGCGTGCTCGAGACGCGCCGCCTCCCGGGATCCGGCGCCGGCCCCTCACCCGACCGGCTGCTCCTCGGGTCGGAGGGCACGTTGGGGATCATCACGGAGGCATGGATGCGACTCCAGGACCGGCCGACGTTCCGCGCCAGCGCCGTCGGCCGCTTCCCAACGTGGGCGGACGGTGTAGCCGCGGCGCGTGCCATCGCGCGCAGCGGCCTCTTCCCCGCGAACTGCCGGCTGCTCGACGCTACCGAGGCGACGATCACCGGCACCGGTGACGGCTCGGCCCACCTGCTGCTCGTCGGCTTCGAGTCGGCCGACCACCCGGTCGACGCCTGGATCGCGCGCGCGGTCGAGCTCGTGGCCGATCACGGCGGTGCCGTCGACACTGTCCGCGTGCGCACGCCGGCCGATCAGAACGCCGGCGACGGCGCTTCCGGTGACGACGAGGCCGGCGCGTGGCGACGCGCGTTCCTGCGGGCGCCGTACACGCGTGACGCGCTCGTGGCCATGGGAATGGTCAACGAGACGTTCGAGTCGGCAGTGACGTGGAACGGCTTCGACCAGCTGTACGACGCGGTGATGGCAGCAGTCCGCGAAGCGATGCGCGAGATCGGCGCGCCTCGCGGCGTCGTGACGTGCCGGCTGACCCACGTGTACCCCGACGGTGCTGCGCCGTACTTCACGGTGATCGCGCCCGGCCGTGAAGGCGCGCAGCTGGAGCAGTGGGCGACGATCAAAGAGGCAGCGGCGGAAGCGCTGCTCGACAACGGTGGCACGATCACCCATCACCACTCGGTCGGCCGCGACCATCGACCGTGGTACGACCGTCAACGCCCCGACTTGTTTGCCGACGCGCTGCGCGCCGCGAAGCAGGCGCTCGACCCCGCGGCGATCCTCAATCCCGGTGTGCTCTTCGATTCGAGCCGCGGAGACGGCCGGTAAACTTCGGCATCGTGACGTACCGTGCGGTGATCTTCGACCTTGGTGGCGTGATCTTTCCGTCGCCGTTCGACGTCTTCAGCGCGTACGAGCGCGACCACGGGCTTCCAGACCGCTTCCTGCGCGGCGTCGTCGCCGCGAGCGCCGACACCGGCGCCTGGGCGCGCCTGGAGCGGGGTGAGACGACGTTCTCGCGATTCTGTGAGGATTTCGAGCTCGAGTGTGTGGCGGCGGGCGGCAGCGTCGAGGCCTCGACGTTGATGACCATCGTCGGCGGACGTTTCGAACCGCACGCAGAGATGCTCGCCGCCGTCACGCGGATCCGCGACGAGGGCCTGAAGACGGCGGCGCTGACGAACAACTGGGCCGAGATGTCCGACGACGGCACCGGACACGAGCTGCCCGCGCTCCATCACGTGTTCGACGTGATCATCGAGTCGGCGGTCGAAGGCGTGCGGAAGCCCGATCCGGCGATCTACCAGCTCACGTGCATGCGTCTCGGCGTCGTGGCCGAGGACGCGGTGTTCCTCGACGACCTCGGCGTCAACTTGAAGCCCGCGCGGGAGCTTGGAATGACCACGATCAAAGTGGCCGACCCCCCGAGCGCGCTCGCGGAGCTCGAGACGGTCCTCGGCTTTTCGCTCAGCTGAGGAACGCCACCTCTAGACTGCCGGCGTTTCCACCCGCACCTGCACAGTGGGGAGCATCGATGCCGCCTGCCGACCGCCCGAAGGGACGCACGGTCGCCGACATCATGAGCTCACCGGTCGTCACCGCGTCGACCGGCGAGACCATCGCCGAGGCCGCGGGTCGCATGCGCGAGGAGCACGTGGGATCGGTGGTCGTCGTCGACGCCGAGCGTCCAGTGGGAATCTTGACCGAACG
>DASVIY010000306.1:0-28086 GCA_036386195.1 Acidimicrobiia bacterium
TACGTGCACACCTCCGTGGCCGCGCCACGTGCGCCAAAGTCGATCAACGGGTCGCCCGCGATCTCGCCCGCGAAGCGCGTGCAACGCCCGCACTGGATGCACCGCTCGCGGTCGAGCATGACGAGCTCGCTCAGCGGAATCGGCTTGGCCCAGTGCCGCTTCTCCTCGACGTAGCGCGACTCCCCCGGGCCGAACGCGAGCGTCTGGTCCTGCAGCGGACACTCGCCGCCGCGGTCGCACACCGGGCAGTCGAGCGGATGGTTGATCAGGAGGAACTCCAGCACGCCGTCTTGCGCCTTCTTCACCCCGGGGCTCTGCGTGTGGACGACCATGCCGTCGGTCACCGGTGTGCCGCACGAGATCTGCAGGCCGCGCATGCCCTCGACCTCGACGAGACACATGCGGCACATGCCCACCGGCTTCATGCGCTCGTGCCAGCAGAATCGTGGGATGTAGGTGCCGTGCTCCTGCGCCGCCTTGATCAACAGCTCACCGCGCGGCACCTGGGCCTCGCGGCCGTCGATCGTTACCGTCACGATGTCGGGGCCGTCGGCGACCGGGATCACGAAGTCGTGCGTCGACGGCCACTGGCTCATGGGAATGTCGCGCGCGCTCATCGGATCAACACCTTCGTCGCCGTTGGCTCGGCCTGCGCGCGCATGCGTTCGTCGATCTCGTCACGGAACCAGCGCCCCAGGCTGACGACCGGCGACATGGTGCTCGGGCCGAGCGCGCAGATGGTGGTCTGTGCGAACGGCGCGTTGAGGCCGGGCACGATGTTGTCGCCGAAGTCGAGGAGCAGATCGAGATCCTCGGGCCGGCCCTCGCCGTGCGACATGCGGTACAGGACGCGCTCGATCCAGCTCGACCCCTCGCGGCACGGTGTGCACTTGCCGCACGACTCGTGCGCGAAGAATTTGGAGAGCCGCCACGCCACCAACAGCGGGTCGACCGTTTCGTCGAAGACCATTACCGCGCCGGAGCCGAGCATCGACTTCAGGTCGTTTTGCACGTAATCCATGTCGAGCGGCGAGTCGAGGTGCTCGGGCAGGAGCCAGGGCGACGACGCGCCGCCGGGAATGAAGAACTTCAGCTGCTTGCCGCCGCGCACGCCGCCGGCGAGACCCTCGATCAGGTCGCGAAACGTCATGCCGAGCTCGACCTCGTAGTTGCCGGGCCGCTCGACGTGACCCGAGACCGAGAAGATGCGCGTACCCGTCGACCGGTTGACGCCGAGGCCCGCGTACCACTCACCGCCACGACTGATGACGTGGGGGACGGTGGAAAGCGTCTCCACGTTGTTGACGACGGTCGGCTGCGCGTAGAGGCCCTGCACCGCGGGGAACGGCGGCTTGATGCGCGGCAGGGCGCGCTCGCCCTCGAGGCTCTCGAGCAGGCCCGTCTCGTCGCCCGCGACGTAGGCACCCGCGCCGCGGTGCAACACGATCTCGAGGTCGAAGCCGGAATCGAGGATGTTGTTGCCGACGAAATGACGCGCGTAAGCATCGGCGAGCGCGCGCTCGAGCCGGTCGGCGCCCAGCGCGAACTCACCTCGGAGGTAGATGAACGCGACATGGGCCTCGATCGCGAACGCCGTGATCACGATGCCCTCGATCAGCTGGTGCGGATCGCGCTCCACGAGCATGTGGTCCTTGAACGTCGACGGCTCGCCTTCGTCGGCGTTGACCGCGAGGTAGCGCGGGAACACATCCTTGGGAAGGAACGACCACTTCTGGCCGGTGCCGAAGCCCGCACCCCCGCGGCCGCGCAGCCCCGACGCCTTCACCTGTTCGTTCATGATCTGCTCGGGCGTCATCTCGGTGAGCGCCTTGCGCAACGACTTGTACGCGCCGTTGGCCACCGCGGCGTCGATCGTCCACGAGTCGTCGGGATGCTCATGCAGGAACTTCGTGACGATGCGCGTCTCCTTCGGGGCCATCACGCGACCCTTCCACCCGACACGGTGCGGGCCACACGCGTGCCCGCCTTGTATTCGTCGATCACCGTTGCCGCGGCGTCGGGCGTGACCGGACCGTGATAGTCGTAGTTGACCTGCAGCACCGGCGCGAGATCGCACGCGGCGAGGCACTCGACCTCCTCCACGAACACGTCGTCGTCGCCGGCGTATCGCGCGCGCAGTGCAGCAAGCAGCTCCGGACCTTGATTGACGAGGCACGAGACGTTGGTGCACACGGAGACCACGAGCCGGCCGACGGGCTCGCGCTTGTACATCGTGTAGAAGCTGCACGTGCCCAGCACTTGCGCGGGCTCGATGTGCAGCAATGCGGCGACCTCTTCCATCGCGTCGCGCGAGACCCACCCGTCCTGATCCTGCGCGAGATGCAGGAGCGGGAGCACCGCCGACTTCGCGTGCGGGTAGCGGGCGATGATGGCGCGCGCCTTGATCACGTTGGCGTCGGTAAACGGCATGGCTAGCGGTCGACCTCCCCCATGATCGGGTCGATGCTCGACACGATCGCGACCGCGTCGGCCACCATGCTCCCGGGCACCATCGCCCCCATCGTCTGCAGGTTGTAGAACGACGGACCCCTGATGTGCAGCCGGACCGGCTTGCCGGTGCCGTCGGACACGAGATAGCAGCCGATCTCACCACGCGGCGACTCGACCGCGACATAGGTCTCGCCCGGCGGCACCCGGAAGCCTTCGGTGAACAGCTTGAAGTGATGAATGAGCGCCTCCATCGACTCGTCGATGCGGGCCCGCGGCGGCGGCGTGATCTTGCGGTCCTGCACCCGGAAGTCGCCGGCCGGCATCCGCTCGACGCACTGCTTGACGATCTTGATCGACTCGAGGATCTCGTAGAGCCGGATGCGGTACCGGTCGTAGGTGTCGCCGTTCTCTGTGTAGACGACGTCGAAGTCGACTTCGTCGTACGCGAGGTAGGGGTTGGCCTTGCGCAGGTCCCACGGAAAGCCGGTCGAGCGCAGGATCGGCCCGCTCGCGCCGAGCGCTAGGGCCTGGTCGGTGGTGATCGTGCCGACGCCCACCGTGCGTTCCATCCAGATCGGGTTCTCGGTGAGCAGCTGGTCGTACTCGTTGACGCCCTGCTCGACGATGTCACAAACGTCGAGCACGTCGTCGGCCCAGTCGTCGGGCAGGTCGACCGCGACACCGCCGGGGCGGATGTAGTTGTTGTTCATCCGCAGGCCGGTGACCTTCTCGATGAAGCGCAGCACCTCTTCGCGCTCGCGCCAGCCGTAGAGCATCATCGAGATCGCGCCGATGTCCATGCCGTTCGTCGCCTGGAACAACAGGTGCGACGCCACGCGGTTGATCTCGCACATGAGCATGCGGATCCACACCGCGCGCGGTGGTACCTCGACGTCGAGCAGGCGCTCCACCGCCATCGAGTAGACGAGCTCGTTGGACAGCGGGGACGCGTAGTCCATGCGGGTGACGTTGGTGCCGCCCTGGACGTACGTCAGCTCCTCACCGGTCTTCTCCATGCCGGTGTGGAGGTAACCGACGATGGGCTTGGCGCGCACGACGGTCTCACCGTCGAGCTCCATCATGATGCGCAGCACGCCGTGTGTGGACGGGTGCTGCGGCCCCATGTTGATGATCATCGTCTCGCCTTCGCCCTCGACCTCGGGCCAGGGGCCGGCCGTGACAACGAGCTCGTGGTGCGTGGGCCGTAGCTCCTGCGCGCCCTCGTCGGTCTGGCGCGCGAGCCGCTCCTCTTCGTGCTGCGCGCCGTTCTGCACGTCGCTCATCGCGGTCTCGGGTCCTCTTTGAAGGTGACGGGCACGCGCGACGCGGCGTCGTCCTTCCGCAACGGGTGGCCTGCCCAGTCGTCGGGCATCAGGATGCGCACGAGGTCGGGGTGGTCGTCGAACTCGATGCCGAAGAGGTCGTACACCTCGCGCTCGGGGAAATCCATGCCGGGGTACACGGGTGTGAGGCTCGGCACGCGCGGGTCGCCCTCGGGCACTTGGCAGATCGCACGCACGCGACGGTTACGCGGGTGTGAGAGGAAGTTGGCCACCACTTCGAACCGTTCAGTCGTGACCCCGCCGATCGCGGCGCGCGACGCGTCGACGAGATGGTCGACTGCGGTCACGTCGACGCATTGCGTGAAACGCTGGTCGTCGCGCAACCACGCGGCCAGGTCGCGCCACGTGCTCCGCTCGACGTACACCACCGGCTGGCCGTGCGACTCGTGGAAGACGCTGCCCTCGAAGCGGGCGAGCACCGCGGCCGCGACCTCGTCGGGCGGGGGCGCGGCCGGCACCGGGCCGTCCTTGGGAATTTCTTCACGAGCATCGTCGTCGGGCATGTGACCTGGGCTTTCGCGGCTTCGAGGCGGCTAGGAGGCGGACGCGGGCAGCGGCGCGGGCGCGCCGTCGACCTGGTCGATCTGGATTCCCGCGCCGCCGTGGGACGAGCCTTCGCGGCGCTTGAGGAGCTCACCGGTGCGGATCTGCTCGTGGAGCGTGAGGATGCCGTGCATGAGCGTCTCGGGGCCCGGGGGGCAGCCGGGCACGTACACGTCGACCGGCACGATCTGGTCGACGCCCTGCACGATCGCGTAGTTGTTGAACATGCCGCCGCTGCTCGCGCACACACCCATGGAGATGACCCACTTCGGCTCGACCATCTGGTCGTAGACCTGGCGGAGCACCGGTGCCATCTTCTGGCTCACGCGTCCGGCCACGATCATCAGGTCGGCCTGGCGGGGGCTGGCACGAAAGACCTCCATGCCGTATCGAGCGAGGTCGTAGTGCGCGGCACCGGTGGCCATCATCTCGAGCGCGCAGCACGCGAGGCCGAACGTCGCGGGCCACACGGAGTTGCGTCGCGCCCAACGCACCAGGTCTTCGAGCCGCCCGGTGAGGAAGTTGTTGGAGACTTGGTCGAGGCCCATCAGGCCGCCTCGCCCTCACCGGCGCCGCCGACGCCCAAGGTGTCGGCGGGGTCGAGCCCATCTCGGCCCGGCGCTCCCGAGGCGCGCAACATGTCGTGTCCGGCCCGTTCGCTGATCGCCTTGACGGATCCCCAATCGAGCGCGCCGGTGGAGAGGAGGTACGCGAACGGCACCAGGAGCACGAGCAGGAAGACACCCATGGAGATCAGGCCGTACAGCGCGAGGTCACGAAAGACGATCGTGAACGGGTACAGAAAGATGATCTCGACGTCGAGCACGATGAACGCCATCGCGACCAGGTAGAACTTCACCGGAAAGCGTTCCGCCGGCTCCGACTCGGGCACGATGCCGCACTCGTAGGGAGCCTGCTTCGCCGACGTCGGCCGGCGCGGCCCGCCGAGCAGTGTCGACGCGGCGAACGACACCGCGATGAACGTGACGACCAAGGCGATCATCGTGAGGATCGGCAGGTAGTCGCTCACGTGAACGCGCTCTCCACGAACTCGCTCTCCGGGACTCGGCCGGGCGGGTTGATTGCGTCGGCGAGGCTACCCGAGATGCCCCGTCGCCACGCAATGCTCGCGCCGCCGGGCCGTCGTGTCGCGGTTACGGCTCCGGGGCCGCCGCGACGAGCCGCTCGAGCACTGCGTACGCGGCTTCGGCCGGGCCGATCTCGTCGGGCCGCAGCAAGTTGGCCATGATGCGCAGCACCCACTCCATGAGTGGCTGCGAGTGCATGCCGACGCGTGTCAGCTCCCGCATGACGGCGGGATTGCCGATCGCCTTGACGAACACGCGCGCAACCTTGAAGTAGAGGCCCCAGATCTCGTCGATCCGTTCCGGATAGCGCTGCAGCGCGAGGCCGTCGCCGGTGGCGAGCGCGGTATCGAGCGCCTCGGCCGCCAGCCGTCCGGTCTCGTAGGCGTAGCCGATGCCCTCGCCGTTGAACGGGTTGATCGATCCGCCGGCGTCGCCGACCACGAGCCACGTGGGGCCGGCCTTGGGCGTCACCGACCCGCCGGTGGGCAGCTTGCCGCCGGTGGGGGCGCCGCACGACGTCTCGGGCGCGATGCCCCACCGCGCCGGTGCGGTCGCGATGAACGCGTCCATCAGCTGCGACGTGTTGATCGACTTCCACCCCGAGAACGTGGAGAGCAGCCCGACGCCCACGTTGACCGTGCCGTCGCCGACCGGGAACACCCACCCGTAACCGGGAAGATGCTGACCATCGCGGTCGCGCAGGTCGAGATGGCTCTCGATCCACGGCTCGTCGTGGTACGGGCTGGTGAAGTAGCCCCGGACGGCCATGCCGAGCGGGTAGTCGCGGTCGCGGGCGGTGCCCAGCGCTCGGCCGAAGCGGGAGTTCGCGCCGTCGGCGATCACGAGATACCGCGACCGCACCGTCTCGATCGTGCCCGTCTCGTTGTGACGCACGACGGCGCCGGCGACGAGGCCGCTGTCGAGAACCGGTTCGACGGCCTCGGCCGCGGGCCAGAACGTGGCGCCGGCCTTCACGGCCTGGTCGGCCACCATCTCGTCGAGGTCGCGCCGGCGTACGACGTAGCCGTACGAGGGGAAGTCGGGATGCTCGGGCCATCGCAGCTCGAGCGTGATGCCGTGCGCGATCGAGCGGAGCCCGTCGAAACGCAGATGGTCGGCGAGTGGTTCGGCCAGGCCCATGTCGTGCAGCTGGCGCACCGCGCGGGGGGTCAACCCGTCACCACACGTCTTCTCGCGCGGAAAGCGCTTCTTCTCGACAACCAGCACCTTTCGGCCCCGTTCGGCCAGCCAGAACGCGGCTGCCGCGCCGGACGGACCTCCGCCCACGATCACGACGTCGTAGCGCTCACTCATCGCGCGCGATGCTGGCACAACTCACGCGTGCGGGACGCACGCTGGGGGCCGTTTCGAGCGTCCCGCCGCGGCCCCACCGCCCGGGTCGAATTCCATAGTGCACAAGCGTTTCGAGCTGATGCGCGATATGCCGCTTGCTCATCTAGCGTGGTAGGAAACGGCCTGCTCCAGAGCCGGCTACGTGTGGTGAGCGCTGCGCCAAGAGGAGGACGTCGAGCTCAATGTTCCACTGGCTGAAAGATGTCACCGGCTTGGCGTTCCTCCCTGCGGCGGGCCGGCTCATCATCGGCACGGTGCTGCTCATCGTCGGCGTCGGTATCGCGGTATTGCTGATGAAGCGACCGAAGCCCGACCGTCCCGCGACGTGGGCGGAGTGCATGGCCGGCGCGGTCGGTGTGTTCGGGCTCTTCACGCTCGCGTACGGCGTCATCCCGAGCGAGTGGCTCGTATTCGCGAACTCGTACCTCAACATGAGCACCGACCGGTTGGTCAAGTGGCCGCCCTGGCCCCTCACGAAGTACGTCAAGTTTCCGTTCAGCGCAGTGCGCGACATCGTCGCGGTGCTCATCTACCTGATCGCGATCGGCGCCACCTTGTGGCTGTTCAAGAAATGGCAGGAGCGTTCCACGGTCGAGCCCGCCGGCGAGACCGGCGAAACCCGTGAGGTCGAGCCGGCCGGCACCTCACGGTTCGGCCGGCCGCTGCGCCGGCTGCGGCGCACGAGAGTCGACGCGTAACGATGGCCCGCACCGACGCCAACCCACCCATGCCCGACTTCGTCATCGACTACGAGTTGCAAGAGGTCGACCCGAGTTACCTCACGTCGGCTGTGAAGCCCAAGCAGTTCCTGCACATCGACCAGTCCGAGTGCATCCTGTGCGAAGGCTGCGTCGACATCTGCCCGTGGAAGTGCATCCACATGGTCTCGGTGTCGGCAATCACCGAAGCCGTCAACACCGAGCAGCCCGGCGAGGACCCGACCGACCACGTGGCGTTCATCGTCGACGAAGACATCTGCACACGATGCGCTCTGTGCGTCGACCGCTGCCCCACCGGCGTCATCGTGCTCGGCAAGCTCAACCCGACTGTCGTCGGCGAAGGTGATCCCCACACCCGCACTGCGCGCCACGGCTACGCCTACGGCGTGCGCTTCTAGTCCAGCTCGCACCACCGCTACGGAAAGACACGAGGAGAGTTCGTGGCGAACGGCAACGGAAACGGCAACGGGCACCGCATCGGCAAGGCACTCGAGACCGTCGACACGAAGGTCCGCGGCTCGCAGGCGTGGACCTCCATCTTCCGTCCCGGATCCGTCTACCGGCGCGGCTACACCGACAGTCCCCGCAACCGCTCCTACGTGATCATGAACAACGTGCTGTACCACCTGCACCCGGTGAAGGTGAAACGGCACGCGGTGAAGGTGTCGTACACGCTCTGCCTCGGCGGGCTGTCGTTCTTCCTCTTCATCCTGCTCACCGTCACCGGCATCTTCCTGATGTTCTTCTACCGGCCCACCGACGCGTCGGCGTGGGACACCGTCAAGACGCTCGAGACCGCGGTCACCTTCGGATCGTTCGTGCGCAACATGCATCGATGGGGCGCGCACCTCATGGTGCTCTCGGTGTTCCTGCACATGAGCCGCGTCTTCTACCACGGTGCCTACAAGGCGCCGCGCGAGTTCAACTGGGTCATCGGCGTGATCCTGCTCACGCTCACGTTGCTCCTCTCGTTCACCGGCTACCTGCTGCCGTGGGACCAGCTCGCGCTGTGGGCCGTCACCGTCGGCACCAACATGATGGGCTACACACCGGTGTTCGGATCGCAGGTGAAGTACGCGCTGCTCGGTTCGAAGGAGATCAGCAACGACACGTTGCTGCGCTGGTACACCCTTCACGTGCTGCTCTTACCGTTCGTGATCGTGATCTTCATGGCTGTGCACTTCTGGCGCGTCCGCAAGGACGGCGGCCTGTCGGGCCCGCTGTAGCCGGAGGAGGAGCTCGCGATGCCGGAAGTCCCCGAACACCTGTTGCGGCGCAGCAAAGAGCGCCGCAAGGCACTCGGCCTGCCCGTCGACGACGACGAAGGCGAGGCCGCGGACGCGACGGCTGCCTCTGACGCGCCGGCGGAAGGTGCGCCCGAAGCGACCGAAGCGCCGGCTGCGGCTGCAGGTGCCGCGCCCGAAGGTGGCGGCGACGGCGGTGACGCCGGTGGGGGCGATGCGGGGGGCGGCAAGATCCCGGCGCACCTGCTCGAGCGCTCGAAGCGGCGCAAGGCCCAGCTCGCCGGCGGTGGCGCGGAAGCCCCCGCTGCGGCTGCCGGTGCGACGGCCACCGCGACCGCGCCGAAGATCGCGGCACCTACTGCGACCGGTCCGGGCGGTCACACGCAGCGGCTGCTCACCGTCGTCAAGTCGGGATCGATCCAGCAGACGCGCGCCGACGCGCAAGACAAGGTGCACACCTGGCCGCACCTGCTGGTCGTCGAGTTCGCCGCAATCCTGATCGTCAGCGCCGCGCTGGTCATCTTCTCGGCCACGGTGCGGGCGCCGCTCCTGCAGCTCGCCGACACCAACAAGACGCCCAACCCGTCCAAGGCACCGTGGTACTTCCTCGGGTTGCAAGAGCTGCTGACGATGTTCCACCCGATGGTCGCGGGCGTGACCATCCCCGGCATGGGCCTGGTCCTGATGGTCGTGACGCCCTACGCCGACAAGAACCCGTCACACAATCCGCACGATCGCAAGTTCGCGATCTCGCTCTTTACCATCTTCCTGATGATGTGGGCCGTGCTCGTCATCATCGGATCGTTCTTCAGAGGACCCGGATTCAACTTCGTGTTCCCCTGGACCAACGGCATCTTCTTCGAGTTGTAGGAGTCACCCCGTGGACTCGTCAGTCATCCTCGTCATCGCCATCGCCGCGATTCTTGGGTTCGCGATCTTGTTCGTCCTCGTGACGGCGCGGCGACGCGCATCGACCGGATCGTTGAGCCGCGAGACACGCCGGCGCGACGCGAGCACCCCGCCCGACACCACTACTCCCGAAGGCACGTCTACTGATCTCGTCGACACGAGCGCCGCGGCACGCGAGCGGGCCGATGAAGCTCGCGACTCGATCAGCGGCGGCGTTCCGGTGCCGGCCGGTGGGCGCGCCATCGCCGAGCGCCAGCCCGTCGACGAGGAGGAGCTCGGCATCACCCGCCGCCAGTTCTTCAACCGCGGGATCCTGGCCGGTATCGGCGTCGGTGTGGCCGGCTTCGGCGCCGCGTCACTCGCGTTCATCTGGCCGCCCTCGGGCGTGAGCGGTTTCGGCGGCAAAGTCGACGTCGGCAACCTCAACGACATCGACGACACGATCTCGAAGAAGATCCCGTTCTACAACGCCGCCGCCAAGACCTACGTCCAGCCGTACCCGACAGCCGACGTGCCCAAGGCGAAGAAGATCACGGCGTACACGCCCGCGATCATCAAGGGCATGCAGCAGGGCTACGTCGCGCTGTACCAGAAGTGCGTGCATCTCGGCTGCCGGGTGCCGTGGTGCGAAACGTCGCAATGGTTCGAGTGCCCCTGTCACGGCTCGAAGTACAACCGCGTCGGCGAGAAGCGCGGCGGTCCCGCGCCTCGTGGGCTCGACCATTTCGCGCTCGAGATCAGCGGCGGGTCCATGACCGTCGACACCGGCACGATCGTCACCGGGCCGCCGGTCGGCACCGACACCACCGGTCAATCCGCCGAGGGAGCGCCCTGTGTGTGACCACGGGGTCGCGTCGCCCGTTCACACATCCGCGCGCTCGCGGTCGCAGGCGGGCCGATGAACTTCCGCACCACGATCATCGCGGTCAACGGCGTCGTGTTCCTCGTGATCGTCGCCGTGATCGTCGTCAAGGTCCTCAGCCAGCGCCGCAACCCGGAGATCAAGCCTGCGGAGAACCTCACGCCGTTCTTCGACGACGAGACCCTCGAAGGCCGGAAGCTCGAGCGGGTCCTCGGACTCTCGCTGCTCGCGGTGCTCGTCATCGCCATCGCGCTGCCGGTCTACTTCCTGCTCACACCGCGGCAGCAGGCGGAGGCGACCAAGGGCTTCGACGAGCGTTCGGTCGAGCGTGGCGCGGTGCTCTTCGCCGACCCCACCGGTAAGGCCTACGACTCGACCCGATCGCTGCAATGCGCGCGGTGTCACGGCGCCCAGGGCCAGGGCGGTACCGCGCCGTTCGTGCTCAAGCCCGAAAATGCGGCGTGTGCCGACCCGAAGAATGACCAGAAGCCCGAGTGCCTACCCGTGCAGGTGAGTTGGGCCGCGCCGGCGCTCCAGCTGGCGGGATTGCGCTACTCGCGTGATCAGCTCACGCAGATCATCACCTACGGCCGCCCCGGCACGCCCATGCCGGCCTGGGGCGTCGAAAGCGGAAAGGGCGTCCTCGGCACGCAGGGCATCGACGATCTCGTCAACTACGTCGAGAGCCTCAAGATCTCACCGGCAAAGGCGAAGAAGCAGGCCGCCGATCTGCTGAAAGCTGATCGCGTCAACGCGGCCAAGGCGGTCACCGATGCGCAAAAGGCTCTCTCGGCCGCGCAGGCAACGGAGGCTGCGACGCCGAGCGATGCCAACAAGGCCGCGGTCCTCGCGGCACAGCAGCAACTCAACAACTCGACTGCCTGGAACGACCAGGTGTCAACGGCTTCCGACGGCGCGCTGCTCTTTCAGCTGAACTGCGCCCGCTGCCACACGAAGGGCTGGTCGTACTACGACCCGCAGAAACCGCAGGCGGCACCATTGCCGGGACCGATGGGTGGCGGCGCGTACGGGCCCAACCTGCGCGACGGCGACGTGGTGCGCCAGTTCCCGCTGCCGGGGGGCGTTGAGTTGCAATACCAGTGGATCGCAGTGGGGATTCCGCAGTATCAGCAGTACGGCGTACGCGGGATCTCGTCCGGTCGCATGCCACACTTCTCCGACGCCCTGACCAAGGCGCAGATCGACGCGATCATCGCCTACGAGCGCCAAGGTCTGAGCAGTCCGTGATGCGGGAAGGAGCTCGGCACTCGTGAGCATGTTGCACCTCGCGGCTGAGGGCTTGACGAACAAGACCCTCTGGTACCCGACCCTCCAAGGGATCCTGGTCGTGGTTGCCGCCGTCGGTCTCTTCTGCGGATCGATCTACGTGCTGCTCGGCACCAACCTCGGCGCGCGCCTCGGGTTCCTTGTGGCATGGACGGGGCTGTTCGGTTTCCTCGTCCTGCTCAGCGGGCTGTGGATGACGACGACCTCCCCGCTGAACACGTTCAAGGGCACCCTGCCGGCCTGGGACGTCAAACAGATCGTCAGCGTGCCCGCGAAGGCCAAGATCCCCGCGGTGCACGACATCGTGAAGGGGGGCACTGCGGTCGACCCGACCGAAGCAGCAAACGTGAAAGCGGCGGTCGACGCCGCGCTCGTCACCAAGGTCGCGACGCCGACCGCGCCGGTGACCCCGGACGAGAACAAGTTCGCGAAGTTCGACATCGTGACCGATTACAAGATCGTCAACACCTACGAGATCGGCGGCAGCAAGCCCAACGCGCTCCTGGGGCAGTTCACTCACAAGCCGAAATACGCCGCGGTGGAGTTCTGCGCGGTCAAAGTGCCCAACCTCCCGTTCGGTGTGAAGCCGCCACCGCCCGAATGCGACCCGGCCAACTCGAACAAAGGCTTCATGATCCTCGAGCGCAACCTCGGCACGTTGCGCCAGCCGCCGATCTTCTCGTTCATCGCGTTCTTGTTGCTGTTCGGGCTGGGCCTGCTCGCGCTGCACTGGTGGGAGAGGGACAAGCTGGCGCTCGAGGCGGAGAAGAAGGCCGCGGCCACGCCGGCCGTCCGCGAACCCGAACCTGTGGGCAGTTGAGCCGAGGAGACGCCGTGTCACGCATCCGCATCGCGCTCGCCACTGTTTCGCTCGCCGTTGTCGCGCTCGTCGCGTCGGCGTCGCCGGCGGCGGCACAGCAGGTGGTCGACGCCGGGAAGGACCGCCAAGGAGGCACGGCGTTCATCCTCTTCGCCTTGATGGTGTTCATCATCGGCGGGTTGCTGTTCTTCATGGATCGCGTACGGCGCCGGCGCGGAGCGGGCGACGACGAGTAGCTGTCGCTACGCGAGCTCGCGCGCGGCTTCCGCGGCGAGCTCGACGGTGTGAGCCAGGTCCGCGTCGGTGTGCGCCAGGCTCGGGAAGATCGTCTCGAAGCTGCTCGGCGCGAAGTACACGCCGCGCTCGAGCATGAGGTGGAACCACGCGGCGTACCGCTTCGCGTCGGTGTCCTGCGCGGAGCTGTAGTCGCGAACCGGACCATCGGTGAAGAACAATCCGACGAGTGTGCGGGCGCGGGGTACCTCCACCGCGATTCCGGCAGCGACGCACGCGTCGCGCAGCCCGTCCGCAAGCGTCGTCGCCTTGGCTTCGAGCTCGTCGTACGCGGCTTCGTCGAGCAGGTCGAGCACCGCGAGCCCGGCTGCGGTTGCCAGCGGGTTCCCCGACAACGTGCCCGCCTGGTACACGGGTCCGGCGGGCGCGAGCACGTCCATCACGTCGGCGGGACCGCCGACGGCGGCAAGCGGCAATCCACCGCCGATGACCTTGCCGAAGATCGAGAGATCGGGCGTCACGCCGTACAGACCTTGCGCGCCCGCGAGACCGACCCGAAATCCGGTGATGACTTCATCGAAGACGAGCAGGGCGCCGCGCTCGGTGCAGTGGCGGCGGATTGATTCGAGGAAGCCGTCGTCAGGTAGGACCAGACCCATGTTCGCGGCGATGGGCTCCACCAGCACCGCGGCGATGTCGTTGCCGTGGCGCGCGAACGCGTCACCGAGCGCTGCGTCGTCGTTGTACGGCACGACGATCGTGTCGGCGACCGCGCCGTCGGTCACGCCGGCAGAGCCGGGAAGCCCGAGCGTCGCGACACCACTGCCGGCGGCGACGAGCAACGCGTCGAGATGCCCGTGATAGCAACCGGCGAACTTGACGATCTTGTCGCGGCCGGTCGCGCCCCGCGCCAGCCGCACCGCGGTCATCGCGGCTTCCGTGCCTGACGAGACGAGCCGAAGCTTGTCGACCGATGGGACGCGCGCCGCGATCGCCTCGGCGAGCTCGACTTCGCGACGCGTCGGCGCCCCGAACGACGTGCCCTCGGCCGCGGCGCGTTGCACCGCCTCGACCACCTTCGGATGCGCGTGCCCGAGGATCGATGCGCCCCACGACTGCACGTAGTCGCAGTAGCGGTGCCCCTCGGTGTCGACGAGGTAGGCGCCCTGCGCGCGCTCGACGAAGAACGGATCGCCGCCCACAGCCCCGAACGACCGCACCGGCGAGCTCACACCACCCGGGATCCGGGCCAGCGCCCGGTCGAACAGCGACCGCTCGTTACTCACCGCTCACCCGCGCTCATTCTTGCGTCGAGGATCACCATGACATGTTGATTTGCGACGCAAGAACGGTCTCGGGAGGCGGGGTCACCGCTCTTGGAGACGCTCGGCGAGCTCGCGGGCGAGGTAGGTGAGCACGAAGTCGGCACCGGCGCGCTTGATCGCGGTGATGTGCTCGAGTGCGACCGCGTCGCCATCGAGCCATCCCAGTTGCGCGGCGGCTTTCAGCATCGCGTACTCACCGCTCACGTGGTACGCCGCGACCGGCACGTCGAACGCCTGCCGCACGGCCGCGATCACGTCGAGGTACGCGAGCGCGGGCTTCACCATCACCATGTCGGCGCCCTCGGCGATGTCGAGCGCGGTCTCGTCGAGTGCTTCGCGGGCGTTGGTGGGATCCATCTGGTAGCTGCGCCGGTCGCCGAACTGCGGCGCGCATTCCGCCGCGTCGCGGAATGGGCCGTAGAGGGCGGACGCGTACTTCGCCGAGTAGGCCAGGATCGCCGTGTCGGTGTGGCCGGCACTGTCGAGCGCGGCACGAATCGCGCCAACTTGCCCGTCCATCATTCCCGACGGCGCGACCACGTCGGCCCCGGCATCGGCCTGGGTCACCGCGATCGCGGCGTACCGTTCGAGTGTTGCGTCGTTGTCGACGGCGCCACGCGAGTCGACGATGCCGCAGTGCCCGTGATCGGTGTACTCATCGAGGCAGTTGTCGGCCATGAGCACGAGTGCGTCACCGACTTCGTCACGCAAGTTGCGGAGCGCGGCCTGCACGACACCGCCGGGCGCGTCAGCACCGGAGCCGGTGGCGTCCTTGTGCCCGGGCACGCCGAAGAGGATCACCGCCGGGATACCGAGGTCGGCGAGCGTACGGACCTCCTTGCGCAGGCTCTCGTGCGTGTGCTGCACGACACCGGGCATCGATGCGACCGGCTCGGGAGCGTCGATGCTTTCCTTGACGAACAGGGGCGCGACAAGGTCGTCGACATCGAGCCGGGATTCGGCGACGAGGCGGCGCATCGCGGATGTGCGGCGCAGGCGGCGGGGACGCTGCTCGGGGAACGGCACGTCACCAGGCTACCGGCGGTTCCCCGAAGGCCAAGAGACGCTGCTCCTCGACCGGATCACGAACCCGAGTTGTGCTCGGCTCCCGTTCCTGATTGCAGGGCATGCGCCAGCGCGGCCACGACACCGTCGATCGTGTGCGGATCGGCTTCGGCGTCGACGCGCAGTCCGCGCCCCGCCGCCGTCTTCGACGTGATCGGTCCGATCGAGATGACGAACGGCTGCGGTTGCGGCAGCGCACCGACCGCGGCACAGAAGTTCTCGACCGTCGACGACGAGGTGAACGTGATCGCATCCACGTCGCCCCCGCGAACGCGCTCGACCATTGCGGCATCGGGCTCGACCGGCACCGTTCGGTAGACCGCGAGCACGTCGACCTCATGACCTTTGTCTTGCAGACCGCGCGGCAGCACGTCGCGCGCGGTCTCGGCCCGCGCGACCAGCACGCGCTCACCCGGCGCACCGGGCGCGGGGAAACCTTCGAGCAGCGACTCGGCCACGAACCGTTCGGGGACAAGATCGGCGTTGACGCCATGCACCGTCAACGCGTCGGCGCTACCGGGACCGATCGCGGCGATACGCAGTCCGGAGAGCGCCCGGACATCGAGCCCCGCCGGCGCGAGACCACGGGAGAAGAACGCTTCGACGCCGTTCGCCGAGGTGAACACGAGCCACGCGTAGCGATGCAGCGGCGGGAGCGCGAACTCGACGGGCTCGATCGCGATCGCCGGCATCTCGAGCACCTCCGCGCCGAGCGCTTCGAGCCGGCTGCGCAGCTCGCTCGCCTGCTCGCGGGCACGCGTCACAACCACCGATCGGCCGAAGAGCGGCCGCGTCTCGAACCACGCAAGGTCGAGCGCGGCAACGTCACCGACGACAATCGCGGCGGGCGCCTGCACGTCGGCATCAGCGATCGTCGCGAGCGTGGCGCGAACGGTTTTCTGGTCGGGGCGGGTGCCGTTTCGCACTGCCGCAACCGGTGTGCCGGCGGCGCGGCCACCGTCGATGAGACGCTTCGCGATGTCAGCGATGCGTCCCGCGCCCATGAGGATGACGAGGGTGCCGCCGGCGCGACCGAGGGCGTCCCAATCGACGTCGGCGTGTCCCTTGCCCGGGTCCTCGTGTCCGGTCACCACGGTCACGTGCGTCGAACGGCCGCGATGCGTCACCGGGATGCCTGCGTACGCCGGCGCCGCAATCGCGCTCGTGATCCCGGGAACGACTTCGAACGGAATGCCGGCCGCACGCAGGGCTTCGGCCTCCTCGCCACCGCGTCCGAAGACGAACGGGTCGCCGCCCTTCAGGCGCACGACAGTGCGGCCGGCGGCGCCGTGCTCGACGAGCGTGGCGTTGATCTGGTCCTGGGTCAGCTCGACCTGTCCGGGTGCCTTGCCGGCAGCGACCAACTGCGCGCCGGGCGGTGCGAGGTCGAGCAGGGCGGGCGGCGCGAGCCGGTCGTACACCACCACGTCGGCCTGTGCGAGAAGCTGCGCGCCGCGAACCGTCAGCAGGCCGGGGTCACCGGGCCCCGCACCCACGAGATAGACGGTCATGAGACGACCGGGGCCAACGCGAGGTCGTCGAGCAACATCTGCCCGCCGCTGTCGGCGAGCAGGGCGCGGGCGACGTCGTCGCCCACGGCCGCAGGGTCGACACCGGTCGCGTGCGCGCGCAAGACGATCCGGCCGTCGAGCGAGGCGAGCAGCGCGTCGATGCTGACGGAGTTGCCGTCGTCAATCGAAGCGAGCGCACCGCACGGCAGGTTGCAGCCACCGCCGAGCTGCGCGAGAAACGCGCGCTCCGCATCGAGGGCGCGATGGGCCCGCACATTGTCGATCGTTTCGAGCCGCGCCCGCGTCTGCTCGTCGTCGATCCGGCATTCGACGGCAAGGGAGCCTTGTCCGACCTGCGGCAGCATGACCGACGGGTCGAGGAGCTCATCCGCGCGGTCGAGGGCCCCGAGCCGCTCGAGCGCCGCCGCAGCGACGACCACCGCATCGAACCGCCGCGCCTTGTCGAGCCGGGTCTCGATGTTGCCGCGCAGCTCTGCGAAGACGACATCGGGCCGCGCGTTTGCAAGCTGCGCCCGCCGCCGCACGGAGCCGGTCGCGACCCGGGCTCCGGTGGGGAGTGCGTCGAGCGTCGATCCCACGAGGGCGTCGCGGGCGTCGCCCCGCTCTGGCACCGCGGCGAGCGCGAGCCCATCGGAGATGACCGCGGGAAGGTCTTTGGCCGAATGCACCGCGATGTCGGCGCGCCCGTCGAGCACCGCCTGCTCGACTTCCTTGACGAACACACCCACGCCGCCGATCGTGTGAATCGGCACGTCGGCACGCTGATCACCGCGTGTCGAGACGACGACGAGCTCAGCCGGGAGACCGAGGAGCTCGACGACCCGATCAGCCTGCCGGCGGGCGAGCGCGCTGCCGCGCGTCGCGACCCGCAGCGCTGAAGCCATCAGCTGATGTCGTCGGGCAGCTCGAACAGCGCGGCGAGCGCGTCGGCGTAGAGCTCGCCCCGGGCGGTACCGGCTGCATCCTTCACGACGACGGTCGGGTCGTGCAGCAGCTTGTTGACGATTCCCTTCGACAATGCCTCGATCGCCTCGCGAGTCTCGGGGTCGAGCGCGCCGAGCCGGGAGCGAAAACGCTCGAGCTCGCCGAGACGCACGTCTTCGCCCCGGGTGCGCAGCGCCGTGATCAATGGCGCGACCTCCCGGACCGAACGCTCGAGTCGGTAGCGCTCCAGCTCGTCGGTGATCACGCGCCGCACGTTGACGACCTCCTGGCGGCGCTGCGCGAGTGATTGCTCGGCAAAGCCGCGCAGGTCGTCGATGTCGAGCAGCGTGACACCGAAGATCTCGCCGACCCCGGGGTCGATATCCCGTGGGACCGCGACGTCGACGACGAGCAGCGCACGACCGTCACGCCGGCGCATGACGGCCTCGATCTCATCGCGCGCGAGCAGCACGTCGGTCGCCGCGGTCGAAGCGAGCAGCACATCGGCAACTTCGAGCGCAGCGGGCACCGCCTCGAGACCGATCGACCGCCCGCCGACCCGCTTTGCGAGCGCAATCGCCCGCGCAGGCGTGCGGTTGGCGACGACAACGTCGCCCACACCGGCGCCGGCCAGCGCGACCGCCATGCCCTCGCCCACGTCGCCCGCCCCGAGCACGAGCACCGTGCGCCCGGAGAGGGTGCCGAGCCGCTCGGCCGCAACCGCAACCGCGGCCGACGAGATCGACACCGCGTTGCGGCCGATCGCGGTTTCGGTGCGCGACCGTTTCCCGACCTTCACCGCTTGACGAAAGACGCGCGAGAGCATCTGGCCGGTCGTGCCCTCGTGCTCCGCGATCAGCCACGCCTCGCGCACCTGGCCGAGGATCTCGCCTTCACCGATGATCATCGAGTCGACGCCCGCAGCGACGCCAAAGAGGTGAGCGACCGCGGCCTCGTCGTGGTACGTGTAGACGTGTTCGGCGAAGTCGATCGGATCGGACGACGACAGCGAGGTGAGAAAGTCGAGAACGTTCTGCACCGCCGGGTGGAACTGCGTGCTGCGCGCGTAGATCTCGGTGCGGTTGCACGTCGACAACACGACGACTTCCGCGAGGTTCTCGCTCTGCACGAGCGAATGGAGCGCCTTGGGGAGCTCGGCGGACGGCACGGCCATCCGCTCGAGAATCTCCACCGGCACGGTGCGGTGGTTGAGTCCGACTACGACGAGAGACACGCCTGCAGCAACTCCTTGGCCTCGTCGATCCGGCCGGCGCGAATCAGTTCGAGCATGCCGGAATCGAGCGCCCCTTGCCAGTTGGCGTCTTCGCTCGAACGCCCCGAGTCTCGCAAGGATTCCCGCGCTTGTGCGAGCACCTCGAGCAGGATCTCGTACTCGGGCCCGATCTCGGCGCCCAGTTGCTGCCTGAGCCACGCCGCCAACGCCGGACTGCGACCTCCGGTGCCGATCGTCAGCACCAGGTCACCACGCCGTATGACGGACATCAGCGTGAACGAGCAGTTCGCGGGGTCGTCGGCGGCGTTGACCCACGTGCCGCGCTGCTCCCCGGCCGCGAACACTGCCCGGTTGACCGCGGGATCGTCGGTCGCCGTGGTCGCCAACCAGGCGCCGTCGAGGTCGGACGGCGCGAACGATCGCTCGTCGGCCGTGAGCCGACCGGCGTCGCGCCAGACGCGGACGTCGTCGCCGAGCCTCGGCGCGACGACATGGACTCTTGCGCCGGCGTCGAGCAACGCATCGATCTTGCGCGCCGCGATGCGGCCGGCGCCGACGACGACGCAGCGCCGACCTTCGACGACCAAGTTGACCGGGTATCCCGACAGCGCGCGGCGACCCGCGGGAGCGCTCATCCGGCAGCCGCGCCCGCGTCCGGCCCGGGCTCTTTGCGCTCTTGGTAGAACGACAGGATCTGCAACTCGATCGCCAGATCCACTTTGCGCAGCGACACGCCGTTGGGAACATTCACGACCGCGGGCGCGAAGTTGAGGATCGACGTCACACCCGCCGCGACCATCTGGTCGGCGACCTTCTGCGCCTCGGGCGCGGGTGTGGCGATGATGCCGATGGCGATGTTGCGGGCGGCGACAAGCGCGGGGAGATCTGCGAGCGCCTCGATGGTCAGCCCGTCGACGCGCTGTCCGACCTTCGCGGCATCGGCGTCGACGAGCGCCGCGATCTTGAAGCCGCGCGCGCCGAAGCCGCGGTAGTTCGCGAGTGCATGCCCGAGGTTGCCGACACCGACGATCGCGACCGGCCATTCGTGCGTCAGCCCGAGCTCTCGTGAGATCTGGTGGAGAAGGAACTCGACGTCGTACCCGACACCGCGGGTGCCGTAGGACCCGAGGTACGAGAGATCCTTGCGCACCTTCGCCGCGTTGACGCCGGCGAGCTGGGCGAGCCGCTCCGACGAGACCGTGCTGACCTGCTCCTCGACGGTCTCGAGCAAGGCCCGGTAGTAGAGGGGTAGCCGGGCGACGGTCGCCTCGGGAATCCGCCGTGCCTCGGAAATGGTGTCGCTCCTGCTGCCAGGGCCGGGCCGACCCGAGCCGATACCCAAGGATACCGAGCTTGTGCACGTGTTCTCAAAGTCTGGGCAGGGGGCGCGCGGCTGCCGCACTGACGCACGGCGCCGTTACGCTCACCAGTCCATGGTGTCCGGACTCGCGTTCCTCGCGACCGCAGTGTCGTCACTGTTCGCGGAAGCGACGCTGGTCCGCTACCTCCGCCGCCGCAAGCCACACGAGCTTGCGTGGACGATCGCACTCGCGATGTTCGCGGTCGCATCCGCAGCGCTCGCCACGGGCGCGTCGACCGGCTGGGACAACGGCACGTTCCGCGCCTTCTACCTCCTGGGCGCAGTGCTGAACGTTCCGTGGTTGGCGCTCGGCACCGTGTATCTCCTGTTCGGCACCAAAGCCGGACGGCGCGTGCAGTGGGGGCTGGTGCTCTTCACCGGTCTCGCGATCGGCGTGATGCTCAGCGCGCCGATGACGGCAGTGCCGCGCGACTCGATTCCGGTCGGCAAGAACGTGTTCGACGTGCTCCCCCGTGTGCTGGCTGCAGCAGGAAGCGGGCTCGGCGCGCTCGTGATCTTCGGCGGCGCGGTCTACTCCGCGGCACGGTTCGCGCGGGATCGGAGCACGCCCGGCAGCGCGCGGCTCGCCGCCGCGAACGCGCTCATCGCGCTGGGCACGATCGTGTTGTCGAGTGGCGGGCTCGTGCAAGGCATCGTCGGGCACGACGAAGCCTTCGCGTTGAGTCTCGCGATCGGGATCAGCGTGATCTACTCGGGCTTCCTGGTCTCGACCTATGAACCGCGTGCGGTCAACGTGGCACCCGCGTCAACCATCCATGCGCAGCTTGCGGCGGAGCACCTTCCCGACCAGCGTGCGGGGTAGCTCGTCGACCACCTCGATGCGTGTGGGGCATTTGTAACGAGCGAGAGCAGCGGCCGAGAACTCCTGCAACGTCTCGGGGGACGGATGACGTCCCGGTTCGGGCACCACGTAGGCGACAATCGTCTCGCCGGTGCGGTCGTTCGGCTCGCCGACGACTCCGGCTTCCAAGACGTCGGGGTGTGCGCGCAGCACGGCCTCCACCTCCGCCGGAAACACGTTGAACCCCGACACGATGATCAGATCCTTGGCCCGGTCGACGAGCGAGAGCTGACCGCGGTCGCCCGAGACGGCCATGTCACCGGTGCGCAACCAGCCGTCGGGCGTCAGTGCATGCGCGGTCGCTTCGGAATCGTCCCAGTAGCCCGGGAACACATTGGGTCCGTGACACCAGAGCTCGCCCGGGTCACCGGGCAGCACGTCGGCTCCATCTCCATCGACCAGCCGCACGTCGACTCCGGGCAACGGCGGCCCGATCGACCCCCGCGTGGGCGGGCCGCCCAACAACGCCGATGTCGTGACGATGGGCGATGCCTCCGTGAGGCCGTAACCCTCGTACACCGAAACGCCGAAACGTTCGCTCATCCCCCGTGCTACTTCTTCGCGAAGCGGCGCGGCGCCCGACACCGCGAGCCGAACCGACGCAAAGGAATCGGCCGGCGCGTCGGCGACGGCGAGCCACTGCGCGTACATCGTCGGCACGGCCAGGACGATCGTGACGTGCTCGCGGCGGATCACGTCGAGCGTGGCCGCCGCGTCGAAATGGGCGACCGGCACGAGGCTTCCACCAGAGGCGAGCACCAGTCCGAGCACGCCGTTGAGCCCGAAGATGTGGAAGAACGGCAGCGCGCCGAGGCCGACGTCGTCGGGGCGGATCGCCAAGCCAGGATGCGCTTGCACCTGACCGATGTTCGCCGCGAGATTGCCGTGCGTGAGCATGGCGGCCTTCGGAGGCCCGGCTGTGCCCGACGTGAACAGCAGCACCGCGACATCGTCGTCGGCTCGGTCGACGGTTGCGGCAATCGGCTCGATGTCGTCGAGCCCCTGCCCGCCGGCGCTGACAACGACCGCCTCGACACCCGCGAAGCCGACATCCGCGAGGGCCTCACTGTCACAGAGCACCGCCTTCGGTGCGGTTGGACGCATCTCGCGGCGAACCTCGGCCGGCGGCGACGTGGGATTCAACGGCACCGCGATCGCGCCCGCTTGCAACACCGCGAGATACGCGACGACGAACGGCTCGCCGTTGGCAGCGGCGAGTGCCACGCGGTCGCCCGGCGCGATACCCGCGCCGACGAGACGCGCCGCGAGGCGAGCCGAGCGATCGGCGAGCTCGGCGTAGGTGACAGTCGACTCACCTCGTAGCGCCGGCGCGGACGGCGTCGCCGCCGCGGGTGTCAGCAGCAGGTCGGCGAGGTTCATCCGAGAAACGCTCCTTCATGCCGCAGGACCGCCTGCAGCTCGGCGACGTCGATGCCGGAGACTGCCACGTCAGCGCGGGCCGCGAGCGCTGCCGCGCTCCCGGCGGCTTGACCGAGCGCGAGGCTCGGTCCCATCACGCGTGTGGACGCCAGCGCGTCGTGGTCGGCCGAGATGCACCGACCCGCCACCAACACGTTGCGTGGCCCCCGTGGGCACAGGCTCCGGTAGGGCACCTGGTAGTACTGGCCCGCCGGCATGAAGCGGTACTCGGTCGACCGTCCGTCCACGTGGTACTCCTGCGGCCAGGCGCCGGCCGCGATCCCGTCATCGAACCGGGCGCCGGCCTCGACTTCCGCGCCGCTGAGCACATAGTCGCCGACGACCCGGCGGGTTTCGCGCACGCCGAGGGCCGTGGCGGTGTCCGCGAGAAACGCATCACCGAATCCGGGCACGTGTTCGCGGAGAAACGCGGCCGCCTGCTCGGCGAGGCGGCGTCCCTCGAACTCACCCCACGTCGCCTGCCGCACATCGGTCACGTCGATCGGTGACCCGTCGGGATTCCGGACCCGCGTCATCGCGCCGATGAACTCACCGGGACGCAGCGTCGGAAGGATCGCGCCCGAGTCGCGAGAGAGGTGCCCGCCGTGCTGCGCGATCAGCTCGCCGAGCGAGGGCACGGCCGCGATCGCCGCTTCCGAGTCGACGTGTTGCATGACGAACTGCATCGACGCGAACTGGCGTGCGCCGGGCGGACCGAGCTCGGTCGGCGCGCCGGCAAACGTCGCCACGTCGGCGTCGCCCGTACAGTCGACGAAGACCTTGCCCTGCACGACTTGCGGTCCACGTTTCGTCGCGAGCACGAGGCCGCGCACATCGCCGTCGTCGACGACGACGCCGCCGACGAGCGAGTGCAGCAAGACGTCGAGTGTCTCCTCGGAGCTCACGAGCTGGTCGGCAAGACGCTTCGCCGCCCACGGCGCGTACAGGAACACCGCGCTCTCTTTGAACGGCACCGGCCCGATCCCACCGCCGGCGCCGGCGAGCGCTTGTGCGAACTCCTTCGCGATGCCGCCCACGACGAAGTCGAACCCGTCGCCTTCGGCGACGTAGAGCCCGCAGATCGTGCCGACCGCCGCGACAGTGAAGTTGCCGCCGAGGAACCCGTAGCGCTCGCAGAGCACGACCCGCGCACCGAGTCGGGCGGCTGCGATCGCGGCGCCGAGCCCCGCCGGCCCTCCGCCGGCGACGACGACGTCGGCTTCGGCGATGACCTCGGCGTCGGTGGCCGGCACGAGCACGCCGGGATCGTAGCCACGGCACATCGGTCCTGCTTCCGGACCGGAATATCACCCATTGTGGCTGAATACCTCAAGGAGTGAGATCCCACCGCCGATCCTTTCTTTGAGGTTCCCCGCAAGCGTGGGGAGCGAGGGGCAATGGGATGCAGGAGCGGGCGAATGCGGCGAATCGCGCTGGTGGCACTGGCGGCCCTCGCCGCGACCATGCTCGTGCCGGTTTCGACTGCTGCAGCGACCGACCCGGGTCCCGAGGCCGACTTCGTCGCCCGGACCAACGACCTCCGGGCCACCCAGGGGCTTCCGCCGCTCGAGGTCGACGGGATGCTCACCGCGAAAGCGCGGGCATGGGCCCAAACGATGGCCGACGCACATCACATCTTTCATTCGCATCTCTCGGACGGAGTGAGCGCCGGCTGGCATCGCCTCGGCGAGAACGTGGGCACGGGGCCGAGCGTGGACGCGATCCACACAGCACTCGTTCATTCACCCGAGCACTACAGAAATCTCATGGATCCGGGGTTCCGGTACGTGGGTGTGGGCGTAGTGAACATCAACGGGACGATCTTCGTCTCGGAAGTGTTCATGGAACTAGCCTCCCAGCCCGCCCCAAGCACGTCCGCTTCTGCGGCCGGAACCCCGTCTTCGTCGGCGCACAAGGCAGCGGCTGCAGCACCTCGGTACGCCGCGCCTGCGCCGCTCCCACCACCGCCACCTCACGCCGCACGTGAGCTCGTGACGACCATCGCCAGGCTCCGGGGTCTCGACCCGAGCTGAGCGACCGGTCTTTCAATGTTTGTGCAATCAGGTGCCCTATAGGGGCCACGATTGCACAAACGCTTGGGGGACAGACGTTACGGGCCCACCCTCAGCACGAACTGCAGGAACGCCGCGCCCAGGATGAGCACGAGCAGGACGGCGATTGCGATCGTGGTGCCCGGCCTCATTCCGCCTGCTCCTGCGCCGGGGGCGCCGCGACCCCCGGGCCCGACACCGTGACCGCCGAGCCCGTCTTCAGCTGCAACGCGGTCGCGGCCGACTCGCGATCGAGGGCGAGCGAGGCCAGCCCGTACGAATCGACGACCAGCACCAGCTCCGACGGCTTGGCGTCCGCGTAGGCCTCGACCCAGCGTGCGCTGCGCGTCGTGTCGTGGGTGCGCACCTCGATCGATTGACCGGGGCCTGCACCCAACGCGGCGAGCTCGACCGGATCGATGTTGAGCTGACAGTTGCCGAAGTGATCGACCCACCAGACCTCGCCGGCGATGGAACCGTCAGGGTCGGATTGCGGCAGCGAAACCATGCCCGGCATCAGCGAGGACGGATCGACTTCTTCGCCGAGTGACGTCACGGGCACGCCAGACGCGAGATGCCCGGCGGCCGGTGAGAGCACGTCTCGCCCCGCGAACGTGGCGCCGGGCGCCGGGATCCGGTGCTCCAAGCTGGTGAGGGCGACGACCCGTTGCGCGCCCCCGAGCATTGCCACTGCCGGTGCGAGCAACCCGTTGTCGGGGCCGAGAAACACCGCTTGCTCCACCTCGACGGCGAGCAGCCGCCGATCGGTTCCGACACCCGGATCGACGACCGCGAGCACGATCCCGTGCTCGGGCAGATACTGGACGGCGCGGCTCAGCGCGAGCGCGCCGGCGCGCACGTCGTGGGCCGGAATCTCGTGGGTGAGGTCGATGATCTGCAGATCGGGTGCGAGGCCGAGCATCACCGACTTGCACACACCGACAAACTCGTCGGCGAGGCCGTAGTCACTGAGGAACGAGACGAATGGTCGAACCGCCACGATGCTCCGGGCTCAGGGTCGGGGGCGGGCCGCAAACGTATCGCTCGTGATGCAGACCGCTTGCGTCGGAGACCGCGCCTATCCCGCCTGCGTGTAGCGGGATCCGAGATAGGCGTCGACGTCGACGTCGCGCACTCGAAACGAGCGCCCGACGCGCACCGCCGGAAGGTCTCCCGCCTTAATCAGGCGATAGACCGTCATTGAGGACACCCGCAACAGCGCTGCCACCTCCTGAACCGTCAGGAAGCGCGCCTTTGCGAAGGATTGCGCCATGCGGTCACACCCTTCCTCCGACCCGCACGAAGGAGGATACGCCGGGAGGCTCCTGTTGTCTACCGTGACCTTTGTTGCGTCAGCCCGATGAGGACTCGTGTTCGCTTGCACCCGCGATCGGCGCCGGCCGGCCCTCCGGTGCAGCGGGCGCGGCGGCCTCGGGAACGCGTGCGGGCCCGCCCGGCGTGTGTGCGTCTCGACCTGTACCCGGGGGATGCTCACAATCCGGGTCGAGCGCGTCGAACAGCGCCGGCAAGTGGGGCGGCACTCCGCTGAGACTCGCCGCGAACGAGGTGTCGAGGGCGAGATCGGCAAGCAGCTCGTAGCCGCCCGGCGGCTTCCCTTCACCCATGGGCACCAGACTCACGGGGAGTCCGCGCAAGGCGGCGACACCGAGCGCGACCGCGTCGAGGTCGGCGAACGCGACCACGTCATAGCCGTCGCGGAGCGCGTGTCCGGCGAAGCCCCGGTCCGCGACCACCAGCTCAGCGCGGCCGATCGCGAACAGCATCTCGTCACCGGCTTGCAGCGCGTCGTCGGCCACGATGTCGTGGCCGTCGGTGATCACGGCAACGCCGTCGAGCCACCACAGCCGCCGGTGGCTTCGACCGGCGGCTGTGAAGCGGCCGGCATCGTCAGATGTCAAGATCCGCGCCCCGGCAGCGTGCGCCGTGCGCGCAATGCGCTGGTAGAACGACAGCATCGACGCGGGTCGACCGGTTGCCAGCGCGATGCGACCGCCGGCGCGGCCAACATCGGCGATACGCGTGAACGCGCCGACCGCGGCCTCGACAGTGAGATCGGGGTCGATCCACGATCTCGTCGACGAGTGGTCCCAGCCCCACCTGGCGTCAAGTGCTTCGTAGACACCATCGGGAGTCAGCCCGTCGAACGGATCGAGGCCGAGCAGCACGCGCGTCTCGCCCCGCGCGACACGCCGAGCCACGTTGCTCACCTCTTCGCGTCCCATTCGGCTCGCGCCCGTGACACGCGACGACTTCAGCCGCTCACGGGGCTTGTCCTTCTTGCGGGGCGGTGGGTCGAGCAGCCGTTCGCGCTCGCGGAGCGCTTGTGGATCGGGAAGCTTGCGGGGCCGGCGTGACTTCGGACGTCTCATTCGCCCCGCCCGAGCTCCCGCGAACGCAGGGTCGCGGCCTGCACCGCTTCGAGGAACGCGGCGCGCACGCCGTGCGTCTCGAGCGCCTGGAGTCCGGCCGCCGTGGTACCCCCCGGCGACGTCACCGCCGCGCGCAGCATCTCGGGACCTTCTTCGCCGTCAACGAGAAGTGCAGCCGCGCCGAGCAGCGTCTGGTGAACGAGCGCGGCGGCGGTCTCGCGCGGGAGCCCGACCAGCACGCCCCCTTCGGTGAGCGCTTCAGCGACGAGGAACACATAGGCAGGGCCGGAGCCGGACAGCCCCGTGACGGCGTCGAGCAGCTTCTCGGGCACCCGCACGACGAGCCCGACCGCGCCGAGCACGGCCTCTGCGAGGGCAAGGTGGGCGTCGGTTGCATAGCGCCCGGGCGCGATGGCGGCTGCGCCCTTGCGCACCAGCGCCGGGGTATTGGGCATCGCCCGCACGACGGGTCGGTCGGGCGCGGCCGCCTCGAGGGTGGCGATCGTCACGCCTGCAGCAATGGAGAGCACGAGGGCGGTCGCCGGCAACGTCTCGGCGCACGACTCCAGCGCGCTCGTGACGTCATCAGGTTTCAGCGCGAGCACGACGATCTCCGAGTCGGCGACGGCCCAGGCCGGGCTGGGCACGACCCGTACTTTTGGATACCGCTCCTCGAGGAGGCGCCGACGCTCGGGCTCGACCTCCGCGACGGCGATGCCTTGCGCGTCCCAGTCGGCGTCGAGGAGGCCTGCGAGGAGGGCCTCGCCCATTCGGCCGCCGCCGAGCAGCGCGAGCGTCGTCACGCCCGGAAGGGTAACTGCTGCTCACGCCCCGACTGACGCTGTTCGGGCGCGAGAAGGCCCGAGGAGTGCCTGAGGCCGTCTCGCACTTCCCCGAACGAGACCGCCCGCTGCGCTCCCCGGGCCTTCCATGCTCGGGCACCCGTCGGTGCCCTCAGAGACATTTAGACACAACTTGACGTGTTGGTCAAGTCGGGGACTCCTTCGGCGCCGCGAGGGACCGCTTTCCGTACGCGAGGGCGACGATGGGCTGGAACCAGGTCTCGACGAG
>DASVIY010000307.1:0-5136 GCA_036386195.1 Acidimicrobiia bacterium
AAGTGACAACGCTCAAGCGGCATCACGCGGCGGGTATGCCACCCGAGGTGTACGAAGAGATCCTTGCCGAGACTAAACCGTCGCAGACGGCCGCCGATGGCTTTATCCTTCACTACGGCGTCATCGAGGATGGCGGCATCACCGTGATCGAGATCTGGGAGTCGAAGGGTCAACATGACGTGTGGTTCGACGCGAACGTGAGGGCGAAGCTGCCTCCGGGCACGCCCGAGCCCGAGTTCTGGGAGATCCGCGCCAGCAACACCAAGTAGCACGCAAGTGCCGTACCGCGACCTTGGAATCTTCGACACGCGGCCTTACTCGTCGTTGGCGGTGACGACGAGCGGTGGCCGCCGCCGGAACACGCTGCCAGGACCAGGGCCGGCACAAGAACGAGTCGCTTCATATCAATGAGACGGTGGCAGACCCCGTTCTGGTTCCCGCAATGTCGGCGCTAATCGACGCCGAGGATCACCGTGCTGGCCGACGAGAACCAGCCGCCGGTGCCGTTGACGCACGCGAGCTTCGCGTCAGCCACCTGACGCGCACCGGCTTCGCCGCGCAACTGCTTCGCCGCTTCGACGAGCAGGAACATCCCTCGCATGCCGGGGTGGCACGCGGACAGCCCACCGCCGTCGGTGTTGGTGGGCAGCGCGCCGCCGAGCCGCATCTTGCCGTCCTCTACGAACGCGCCGCCCTCACCTTTGCCACAGAACCCGAGCGCTTCGAACGAGAGCAGCACCATCGAGGTGAATGCGTCGTAGAGCTGGCAGATGTCGATGTCGGCGGCGGTGACACCCGCGCGGCTGAAGGCCTGCCGGCCGGACTGCACCGCCGGTGACTCGGTGAAGTCGTGCCACTCGCTGAGCGTCGTGTGCGACACCGCCTCGCCGGTGCCGAGCACCCACACCGGCGCGTTGGGCAGGTCGCGGGCGCGCTCCTCCGACGTCAGCACCACCGCGCCGCCTCCGTCGGAACGGATGCAGCAGTGCAACTTGGTCAGCGGATCGGCGATCATCGGTGCGCTGTTGACCTGGTCGATCGTGATCGGATCGCGGTAGTACGCGTCGGGGTTGAACCCGGCGTTGTAGCGGCTCGACACCGCGATCTCGGCGAGCTGATCGATGGTCGTCCCGAACTCGTGCATGTGACGGCGGGCGCTCATCGCGTACTTGGCGATGATGGTGTGGCCGTACGGCGTCTCGAACTGGATCGGCCCCCGCCCACCGAAGCCGATGTTGGCGCGGCGCCGTTTCGACTTGAGGTCGGCGCGCGTGGTCGAGCCGTACACGAGCACCACCACTTCGGCATGGCCGGCCACGATGGCCTCCACCGCGTGCTCGACCATGAACTCCCACGTGCTGCCGCCCACCCCCGTGCCGTCGACCCAGGTGGGCCGCAAGCCCAGGTACTCGCCGATCTCGATCGGCGCGAGCAACCCGGTGCCGACCGATCCCAGGCCGTCGACGTCGGCCTTGGTGAGCCCGGCGTCGGCGATCGCTCGGCTCGCGGCCTGGTAGTGCAATTCGAACGGAGACTTCGTGTCGACCCGTCCGCAATCCGACAACGCCGCGCCGACGACGGCAACGCGACGCGTCACGCACTCACCGCGTCTTCCAGTCGACGCGCTTGCCCGACGCGAAGAGCTGCTGTCCTTCGGCGATCGACTCGGCGCTCGTGCCCATGGCGACGAACGCGTAGCCCAGCCGCAACGCCTGGCGCTGGCCGAGCTCGCGCGCGGCCCAGATCGCGCGCACCGTGCCCTCAACCGCGAGCGCGGGTTGCGACGCGATGATGCCGGCGAGCTCAGCCGCGCGTGCGGCGAGTTGGTCGGCGGGCACGACCTCGGAAACCATCCCGACTTCGTGGGCACGCTGCGCCGAGAGTCGTTCGAAGTTGCCGAGCAGCGACAGTCGCATGATCTCGCCGAACGGCATGATCCCCGACATGTGCATCGGCTCGAACGCGGCCGTCATCCCGTACGTGACGTGCGGGTCGAAGAACGTGGCGTGCTCCGCGGCGACGATGAACTCGACCTCGCCGAGCATGTAGAACGCGCCGCCGCAGGCCATGCCGTTGACGGCGCCGATGACGGGCTTCCAGAGGTCGCAGCTCTTCGGGCCGATGTTGTCGCCCGGGTCGTTGAACATGAACGGCGTGGAGCCGGACCCGACGACACTGAGATCGGTCGACGCGTCCGCCTCGCCGCCCATCGCCTCCATGCGGTCGATGCCGGTGCAGAACGCTTTCTCGCCAGCTCCCGTCAACACGATGCAGCGCACGTCGTCGTTGCGGCGCAAGCCGTGCCAGCACGCACGCAGCTCGCGCTGCATCAACGAGTTGAACGCGTTGTGCACGTCGGGACGATCCAGCGTCACCCACGCGACGCCGTCGCGCTCCTCGTAGCCGATCGTCTCGTAGTCAGGCATGCGCGGACCTTACCGCTCGAGGACGGCGTGCTACGGCTTGCTTCCCGCGGCCCCGACAATGCCGTTACCAAGCTCGACGGGCGCCGGTTCTCCCACCGAGAACCGGAAGAGCAGCGGCTTGTCCACGCCTTCGGCTCCGACGCCGTTGACAACCCACCGCAGGTAGACTCGGTATCGCCTCCGAACGCGTGCCGCCCGTGCTCGCCTTTGTTCCGCTGTCCGAACCGCACGCGACGGCACCGATCGCGGTAACAACTGTCAGTCCGGCGAGGAGCGCGCGCTGCGAACGCGAGTGAGTGCCGAAACGGTTCCCTGCCATGCGCGACGATACTCGTGGCACACACGGAGCCGCGTGCGGCACGAGCCGCCGCGCGCCCGACGTTGATCGCTCGCGAAATCGCTAACGCTGGATGCGTTCGATGCCGGGGTTGACCGTGCGGAAGACGAACTTGTTGAGCGTCGAGCCGATCTGTGCCGGGTCCCAGCGCGTCGGGTTGCCTTCCTTGTCGGTGCTGTAGAACTGCTCGCCCATCTCCCACGGCTGGTACACCGCGAGCGAGTTGCCGACCATGCGCAGCACCTGTCCGGTGACGGGAATGGAGTCGTCGGACGCGAGCCATGCCACTGCCGGCGCGGAGTTGCCCGGGTTCATCGGTGTGAACTCGGTGTACTCCTCGGGCTCCTTGACCTCGATGTCTTTCATGGCCTGGCCGACCATGCGCGTGAACCCGCCGGGGCCGACGCAGTTCGCGCGCACGCCGTAACGGCCGAGCTCGAGGCTCGCGATGATCGTCATCGACGCGATGCCGGCCTTCGCGGCGCCGTAGTTGGACTGGCTGGCCTGGCCCTGCAACCCGGCACTCGACACCGTGTTGACGATTGCGGCGCGGGGCTGATTGCCGGCCTTCGACTCGGCGCGCCAGTACACCGACGCGTGGTGCATGGTGTTCCACGTGCCCTTGAGGTGCACCTTGATGACCGAGTCGAAGTCGCTCTCGGCCATCGAGAAGATCATCTTGTCGCGCAGGATGCCGGCGTTGTTGACGAGCACATCGAGCTTGCCGAACGCCTCGATCGCGGTGTCGATGATGTTCTTCGCGCCCGCGAAGTCGGACACGTCGTCGTAGTTGGCCGCCGCGTCGCCGCCGCGGGCCTTGATCACGTCGACGACCTCGTCGGCAGCCCGCTTGTCGGCGCCTTCTCCGCTGACCGAGCCGCCGAGGTCGTTGACGACGACCTTCGCGCCCTGGTCGGCCAGCTCGATCGCCTCGCCTCGCCCCACACCGTGCCCCGCACCGGTGATGATCGCGACCTTGCCGTCGAGCAGACCCATCCGTCCTCCTTGATCGAAACCTGACGTCGCTGTCACGTTAGCGGCTGTGTTTCCGACCCCGCCGGGCCGCGTGTTGCGCTCCCGCCTGTGGCCGGTGAGACTGACGCCGACGTCAGTTCGAGAGGAGCTTCTACACGATGGCGGCCGATACCAGTGTGATCGGGAAGCAGACAACAGCGGCACGAGTGGTGGTCGAGTCCGGGCCGGTCGGCGCATTTGCCGCTGCCGTGAAGGATGACAATCCCATCTTCCGCGACGTGCAGGCGGCTCGCGATGCGGGCTTCGACAACATCCCCGTGCCGCCGACGTGGACGTTCGTGCAGTCGTTCTGGAACCACGCGGTGCCCCAGCCGCCCGATCCGACGGGCGGCGACAACCCGATGCACAAGCTGTTGGGGGAGCTGTTCGGCAAGGGCGCGCTGGTGCTGCACGGCGAGCAGGAGTTCGAGTACCACCGCCAGATCGTGGTGGGCGACACCCTGGTCGGCGAGGGCACGATCACCGACGTGTACGAGAAAGACTCGGCGAGCGCCAACATGACCTTCGTCGTCGTGAGCACCGAGTGGCGCGACGAGAAGACCGGCAAGCCGGTCGTGACCGAGCGCTTCAACCTCATCGCCCGCCTGAAGAAGTAGAGACGCACGAGATGGGTCGACTCGACGACAAGGTTGCGATCACACCCGCCGGGGCCGACCGTCATGGTCGATAACTCATCCCAGAACGGGCAGGGGTTGGAGCGGGTCGCAGCTCGTGGTTAGCGGGAGAGCGGTGGCGCGCCGAGGACGGTGATCAGCGAGAAGGGAACGACCGGCGCGTCGACCAATGCGGCGGTTCCCTGTCGATCGATGGCGAGTAGGCCGCCGCCGGGCGCGCCGGCGAAGAGCCAGCGGCTGTCACGTGACCACGCGGTCGGTGTGTTGGCGACCGGTACGGCCTGGCGGGAGACGGTGCGCCCGGTGTGCAGGTCGATGATTGTGAGCGTGACGCCGCTTGGGCTCGCGTTGTTGGCGGCGAGTAGAGACCCGTCGGGCGACAGACTCACGTCCGAAAATTCGGGAAGCCCGCGTCCCGAGGCATCCGCGCGGCCACGCCGGAACGACGCATGCGGGCCGTGGGCCGTGTCCTCGACGTTGAGATAGTCGAATCCGCCTCGCGTCTCAGCCGTCACGACCGCATTGGCGTTGCTCGCGATGAACGAGGCGTTGCCGCCGAGCTGTCGCCGCGAACCGTCTCCGGGTATGAATTGCATCACCCGGGCCGGCCGGTTCGACGACAGCACGACGCCGGCGGTTGTCACACCCACGAGCTCGTCGGTGGGCGGCAGCTGCGCAGTCTCGATCGTCGTGCCATCGGTTGCGACCTCGCGCAGCAGATAGC
>DASVIY010000308.1:0-2078 GCA_036386195.1 Acidimicrobiia bacterium
GCTCGTCACCCGACTCTCGCGCAGTAACGCTCCCGTTTCTTTCTCGCCGCGGAGGCCGGGAAGGGCGTTCCAGTCGTGTCGTACGGGGACGATCGCGAACGCCTCAGGGCCGGCGAACTGGGACACCCCGCCGCGTGATTCGGGGATACACGTTCTGGGATGGGTCGAACTGCTCAACGGCTGGGCGCGCCCGAGTATTGGTGTCGTCGGACGCGCGGACCCAGGCGAGAGCAGGCCCTGGAACCGAGGGCGCACAGTCGTCGGGTGATCGCTAGGCTGGTCACGAGGTCGTGACTGGCGTTGTGAGGTGGGATTGACCACCGGGGAGCGTCCTCCGAGTCGTGCCGAGCGCCTGGGCCGTTGTGGAGCGAGGAGCCCCCATTGGCCGTTGGCAGCTTGTTGCAGACCTATCTCTCTCGGTTCGGCGTCAGCATGGAGGGGATGTCGGGCGAGACGATCGGCTTCGCCGCGGCCCTCGACGCGGTCGCTCGCGTCGATCCAGCTATCGCTCAAGCGATCTTGGGCGAGTTGGTCGATCAGCGAACTCACCTGAAGTTGATCGCCAGTGAGAACTACGCGAGTCCTGCGGTCTTGTTGGCGATGGGGAACTGGCTGAGCGACAAGTACGCGGAGGGGGCGCCTGGTCATCGTCTGTATGCGGGCTGCGACAACGTCGACGTCATCGAGTCGCGAGCCGACGAACTTGCCTGCGCGCTGTTCGGCGCCGACCACGCGTACGCGCAGCCGCATAGCGGGATCGACGCGAATTTGGTCGCGTTTTGGGCGGTGCTCTCGCAGCGGGTGGAGTCACCTGCGCTGGAGCGCCTCACGGCCGGTCACGTGAATGATCTCGCAGACGATGACTGGGAGTCGTTGCGCGAGCAGCTCGTCGGTCAGACGCTGTTGGGTATGTCGTTGCAGGCGGGTGGGCACCTCACGCACGGCTTTCGTCCGAACATCTCGGGGAAGTTGTTCCGCCACCGTTCGTACGGTGTCGATCCGTCGACGTTTCTCTTGGACTACGACGAGGTCCGGCGGCGGGCCCACGAGGAACGGCCGCTGATTCTGATCGCCGGTTACAGCTCGTACCCGCGGCTCGTGAACTTCCGGGTGTTGCGGGAGATCGCGGATGAGGTCGGTGCCACGTTCATGGTCGACATGGCGCACTTCGCGGGGCTGGTCGCCGGCAAGGTGCATACCGGCGACTACGACCCCGTCCCTCACGCGCACATCGTCACGACTACAACCCACAAGACCTTGCGCGGTCCCCGCGGCGGACTTGTCCTTTGCCGCAAGGAACTCGCGGAGTTCGTCGATCGCGGGTGTCCGCTGGTACTCGGCGGTCCCCTTCCCCACGTCATGGCAGCCAAGGCCGTCGCGTTGACCGAAGCGTCGCAGCCGTCCTTCCGGGACTATGCGGCAGCGGTTGTCGACAACGCGCGGGTCCTCGCCGACGCGTTGATGGCCGCGGGTGTTCCTGTCGTGACCGGCGGAACGGACAACCATCTCGTGCTCGTCGATGTCCGTCACTTCGGTCTCAACGGACGACAAGCCGAGTCCGCGTGCCGCGCGGCCGGGATCACGTTGAACCGCAACGTCGTCCCCGACGACACCAACGGTCCGTGGTACACGAGCGGACTGCGGCTCGGCACTCCCGCGGTCACGACGCTCGGCATGCGAGGCGACGAGATGCGCGAAATCGCGGAGGTACTCGCTGCTGTCCTTCAAGGCGCGTCCGCCGGTGTCATCACATCCGGGCCGAATCAAGGCAAGCCATCGCTCGTACAGTTCCGTCTCGACGACAAGATCCTGCGCGGCGCGCGCTCGAGAGTGGACGACCTCCTCCTTCGACACCCGCTCTACCCCGACATCGAGCTCTAACGCATCCGGCGCCAAGGACGGCCACAACGCGCGCCCATAACGCGCGCCAATCTGCGCGAGCGGAGCATCCTCGATGTGCCGATCGGGGATGATCGCGAACGTCCCCGAGCCGGCGTTCTGGGACACCCCCGGCCTTGTCGATCTGTGCGGCCTCTACCCTGGGCATGTCGCGGCCCCACAGGGCAACCTGTGCGATC
>DASVIY010000309.1:0-11512 GCA_036386195.1 Acidimicrobiia bacterium
ACTACCCAGTAGGTTACCAGCCAGTAACAGCATGGCAAACGCTGCCCGCGACATCAAGCGATCAGGCCTCGTTGTCGGTCGCATTTCGTTCGCAGAACCTCGCAGATACGGGCAATTCTCCATCTCCACGCGTGATCTGCACGGTCCTGGGTACTATTCCGGCTCATGCGCGACTTTCGGATCCGGGAGGCAGCCGACCTGCTGGGTGTCAGTCCCGACACCGCCCGGCGCTGGGCCGATTCGGGCAAGCTGCCGACACGGCGCACCTCCGGCGGCCATCGAGTCGTCGACGGCGCCGACCTGGCCCGGTTCGCCACCGACCAGCAGACGGACGCACCGGATGAGAGTCCGATCGTCGGCCGCTCGGCCCGCAACCGCTTCGTCGGGATCGTCACCCGCGTCGTGCGTGACACGGTCGCAGCCCAGGTCGAGATCCAAGCCGGGCCGCATCGCGTCGTGTCGCTGATGACCCGAGAAGCGGCCGACGAGCTCGAGCTCGAGCCGGGGGTCGTCGCGGTCGCGTCGGTGAAGTCCACGAGCGTCGTCATCGAGGTTCCCGACTCGCGCCGAGGCCCGGCATGAGACGAACCCCCGTCGTCGTTGCCGTTGCCCTCGTGTTGTCGAGCGCGCTCGTCGCCGGCGCGTGCGGAAGTAGCAGCAGCGCGAAGTCTTCGGGCGCGAAGTCGTCGACCCCCACGTCGGCACAGCTCAACGGCTCGATCACGGTGTTCGCGGCCTCGTCCCTCACCGACGCGTTTGCGAAGCTCGGTGCCGACTTCGAGCGCGCGCACCCGGGGACGAGCGTGAAGTTCAGCTTCGGCGCGTCGTCTGCGCTCGAAACGCAGATCGAGCAAGGGGCGCCGGCCGACGTGTTCGCCGCTGCGGACGCCGCCACCGGTCAAAAGCTCGCAGCTGCGGGCAAGGTCGCCGGCTCCCCCACCACGTTCGCGCGCAATCGACTCGCGATCGCGGTCGAACCCGGGAACCCGAAGCACATCACCTCGTTGGCCGACCTCGCGAAACCCGGCGTCGTGCTCGTGCTCTGCGCCGACGCGGTGCCGTGCGGCAAGTTCGCCGCCGAAGCCTTGTCGAAGGCGCACGTGAGCGTGACCCCGGCCTCGAAAGAGGAGAACGTCAAAGCGGTGCTGTCGAAAGTCACGCTCGGCGAGGCCGACGCCGGGATTGTGTACGTGACCGACGTCAAGAGCGCGGGCACCAAGGTGACCGGCGTGACCATTCCCGATTCGCAGAACGTGATCGCGACGTATCCGACCGGCGTGGTCAAGGGCACCGGCAACCGCGCGGTCGCGGACGCGTTCCGCGCCTACGTCACGTCGGCCCCAGGGCTCCGGACGCTACGTAGCTTCGGGTTCCTGCCACCCTGATGCAGACGGATCACCGCCCCGGCATCCGGCATCGTCCGCCTCCGAGAACGCTGCTGGTCCCGGCAGCCCTCGGGGTGTTGCTCTTCGTGCTCCCCCTCGTCGGCCTGTTGCAGCGCACACCGTGGTCGAGCCTCTTCGACGAGCTCGGCACGTCGTCGGCACGCACGGCACTGCGGCTCTCGCTCGTCTGCTCCATCTGCGCCACCGTGATCGCGCTGGTGCTGGGCGTGCCGCTCGCCTGGGTCCTCGCGCGGGTCGATTTCGCCGGCCGCCGCCTCGTGCGCGCGCTGGTGCTCCTCCCGATGGTGTTGCCGCCGGTCGTCGGCGGCGTCGCGCTGTTGCTCGCGTTCGGCCGCCGCGGGTTCGCGGGCCAGTGGCTCGATCAATGGTTCGGCATCCGGCTGCCGTTCACCACTGCCGGGGCCATACTCGCCGAGACGTTCGTCGCGATGCCGTTCCTCGTCATCACCGTCGAAGCGGCGCTGCGCGGGATGGACCGCCGCTACGAAGACGCGGCCGCGACACTCGGCGCGGGGCGGTTGGCAGTCTTCCGCCGCGTGACGCTCCCGCTGATCTGGCCGTCGCTCATCGCCGGCACCGCGCTGTGCTGGGCGCGGGCGCTGGGTGAGTTCGGCGCGACGATCACGTTCGCGGGCAACCTGGAGGGCAAGACACAGACCATGCCACTGGCCGTGTACATCGCGCTCCAAGACCAGCCCGAAACCGCGATTGCGTTGAGCGTCGTGCTGCTGGTCGTCGCGCTGACGGTGCTCGTCACGCTGCGCGAACGATGGTGGCCCGCGTGAGTCTCCACGCCGAGCTGGGTGTGCGCCGGAACGGCTTCACGCTCGACGCGAACCTGGACGCCACCGCCGAGGAGACGGTGGTGTTGCTCGGTCCCAACGGCGCGGGCAAGAGCACCGCGCTCGCGGCGATCGCCGGCACCGTCACCCTCACGGCGGGGCGCATCACGCTCGACGGTGAGACGTTCGACGACCCGGCGACGAAGACCTGGGTGCCACCGGAACAGCGCGCCGTCGGCATGCTGTTCCAGGACACGCTGCTGTTCCCACATCTCAGCGCCACCGACAATGTCGCGTTCGGGCTCCGCTGCCGTGGCGTTGCGCGCGCCGATGCCCGACGTCGAGCGCACCAATCCTTGGAGCGAGTCGGCCTCGATGCGCACGGGCAGCAGGCCAAGCCGAGCGAGCTCTCCGGCGGTCAGGCGCAACGCGTCGCGCTGGCTCGGGCCTTGGTCACTGCGCCGCGCGTGCTGTTGCTCGACGAGCCGTTGTCGGCACTCGACGCGACCACCCGGCGGGACTTGCGACGCGACCTCAGCCGGCACTTGGCCGCGTTCGCCGGTCCGCGCATCGTCGTCACCCATGACCCGCTGGAAGCGATGCTGCTGGCCGACCGGCTCGTCGTCCTCGAGGACGGCGTTGTGCGACAAGTCGGCACGCCGGCCGAGCTGCGCGCTCGTCCGCGCACTCGCTACGTCGCCGACGTTGTCGGGATGAACCTGTTCCGCGGTCGCGCCGACCGCGGGCGGGTGGCGCTCGCCGGCGGCGGCGAGCTCATCATGGCGGCCACCGATCCGTCGGGCGAGGTGGTCGTCGTTGTGCCGCCGCGTGCGGTCGCGTTGCACCGCCGGCAACCCGAAGGCACACCGCGCAACGTCTGGCCCGGCACCATCGAGCACGTCGACGACGAGGGCGACCGCGTCCGCGTGCAGGTGACCGGGCCCGTGCCACTCATTGCCGAGGTCACGGCCGCGGCGGTCGCGGAGCTCCGGCTCCACGACCGCGCGCCCGAGTGGGTGTCAGTGAAGGCGACCGAGATCGACGTGTTCCCCGCCTGAGACGGCGCGGGTCACGGCCCGCGGTTTGCCGTGATCGTGCTCGTGGCGTCGCCGCCCGGACCCTTCGCGGTCAACAGATAGCTGTTTGACGCGTTGGAGCAGGCGAACGGCACCGAATCGGAGCCCGTGCTGCCGGGGTAGCTCTTGTAGATAACCGGGCCGTCGATCGACAGCGTGACCGAGGTGGAGTTGGACGTCCCCCACGCCACGTTGATCATCACGGAGCCGCTGTTGCTCGGGCAGTTGACGCTGTTCGGCACGGTGAACGAGTTGATGATCGGCTTCGCCGGTTGCGCGGTCGTGCTCGTCGTGCTGCTCGAGGTCGTCGTGCTCGGGCCGGTGGTGCTCGTTGTCGTGGAAGACGTGGTCGTGCTGCTCGATGCGGTAGTCGCGGTCTTGTTGCTTCCGCTGTCGCTGGTCGCCAGCGCGATCACGATGCCGACGATCAACCCCGCTGCGAGCACGCCACCGAGGATCCACCACAGCTTGCGTCGGTCCTTGCCGCCGTCGTCATCCCCCTGGCCGTCGCCGCCGCCGCCGCCGGGGCCATCGCCGGAATCATCGCCGGAATCGCCGGGACCACCGGGTTCGTCGCGCGGGGCGTAGCTCTGGGTCACCTCGTCCACTGCTCGCTCCTCGCGGGTCGCGCCGATGCCGGCTCCGTATCCCGAAGTGGCAAACCGACGTGGACCGACAGCTTCTCCGAAATCGCGCCTCGGGTGTCGGATCGGCCGAATGCGAGGTTGCCGGACGCGAAGTGGCGCCCGCCGTGTGTACCGGCGGGCGCCACTTGCATGGGCAACGACGTGGAGGGGCCCTAGCCGTTGACTCCTTGCGCTGACCCGTGGTGCGCGTTGACGAGCTTCGTCACGCCCGCGGTCAGCTTCGACTTGAGGGTTGCGGCCCGAGCGGCGGAGAGCTTGTGGTTCGTGACCGCTTGGTCGATCTTCGTGTCAGCCGCGTCGACGATCGCTTTGATGACGTCGGCGGGAGCCTTGCCGTGCGCTGTCGCGACCTCGGCGACCGACTGGCCACCCTTCACCGCGGTACGCAGCGCCTGCGGCGAGATGCCGATGGTCTGCGCTGCGATGTTCCCGCCCTGCTTGACGAGGTGGTGCCGGCGGGCGTAGCGCGCCGCTTTGACGTGCGCCTTGAGGTGCGTGTTGTTGACGAGCTTCGTCGCTCGATCAGCGAGGTTCGCCTTGAGCTTCGCGGCCTTGTCGGCGGAGAGCTTGCCGTTGGTCACGGCCGTGCCGATCTTGGCGTCGGCTGCGTGGACGAGCGCTGCGACGACGTCGGCCGGATCGACGTTCTTGGATCTCGCGACGTCGGCGACCGACTTGCCGCTCTTCAGGGCCGCTTTGAGGTCCGCGGTCGAGACGCCGATCTTGTCGGCTGCGATCTTGAGTGCCTGCGCCGCGAGCTTGTGCTTCAGCGCGGGGTGGGCCGAGGAGGTGGTGGAGCCGGATCCGGGGCCCGATCCTGCGGCGGATGCGACGCCCGCGCCACCGGCCACGAGCAGGCCTGCAGTGGTGAGAGCGACGAGGAACTTCTTCATTTCGGGGGTCTCCTCAACGAGTGGATTAGTACCGCACATTCATCAGACACCCCGGATATGAGGGATTTGTGAAGCGGGGACGGGAAAGTGGACAAGAAGGGTGGATTCCCGTGGTTCGCTATATGGCAGCAGGGCAGCTCGTGGTGCCCGCCGGGCTGTTTCAGCCCTTCTCGGCGCCCACGATGCCCACGAACGACACCATCTCGCCCGGGTACCCACCGAGGTTGTGGGTCAGGCCGAGCTTCTTGTCGGTCGTGTTGATGCGGCGGTCGGGCGGGGCTTCGCCCCGCAACTGCAGCCAGCACTCGTACATCATGCGCAGCCCCGAGGCGCCGATCGGATGGCCGAAGCTCTTCAGGCCGCCGTCGGGGTTGACGGGCAGATCACCGTCGAGGTCGAAGGTGCCGGCCATCACTTCCTTCCAACCCATGCCGCGCTCCGCGAACCCGAGGTCCTCGACCAGGACGAGCTCGGTGGGCGTGAAGCAGTCGTGCACCTCCGCCATCGCGATCTCGCGCCGCGGGTCGGTGACGCCGGCCTGCTGGTACGCGTCTTCGCCGGCACGCACGACTTCGGGAAACGTCGTGTAGTCGTAGTCGGGATCGAGATTGCCGGAACCGGTACCGGCGACCATGGCGAGCGCCTTCACGTAGAGCGGCTTGTCGGTGTACTTGTGCGCGTCTTCGGCGCGCACCACGATCGCGGCCGCGGACCCGTCGCCGACACCCGCGCAGTCGAAAACACCCAGCGGCCCGGCGATCGGCATCGCGTTCTTGATGACCTCCTTCGAGATCTCCTTCTGAAACTGCGCCCGCGGGTTGTGAGAGCCGTTGGAGTGGTTCTTCCACGCGATGCGCGTCAACACGTCTTTCAGCTCGTCGGGATCGACCCCGTACTTGTTCGCGTACGCCGGCACGATGAGGCTGAACATCGCCGCGGCCGTGAGGCTGCGCACGGTGCCGTCGTTGGGCGGTTGCGTCGCGGGCAGTCCCTGGTAGCCGCCGTCCTTCACCTTCTCGCCGCCGATGGCGACGGCGGTGTCATAGGCGCCGCTCGCGACCGCGTAACACGCGTTGCGCAGCGCTTCGGCGCCCGTGGCGCAGAAGTTCTCGATGCGCGTGATGGGACGGAAGTCGGTCTTGAGCGCCCGTGCGAGCGGCATGCCGCTCATCGCGGAGCTGGCGACGCCGAACCAGTACGCGTCGATGTCGGCCTTGGCGATGCCGCTCGACGTGAACAGCTCGTCGGCGCAGTCGACGAGGAGGTCGTCGAGGTTCTTGTCCCAATGCTCGGCGAACGGCGTACACGCCATGCCGACGATCGCGACCTTGTCCTTGATGCCGTGAGAAGCCATGTCTCTCCCTCAGCCCCGGATCGGGCGGGCCTTCCAGAAGTAATTGTGCATCCCCTGCACGGTGAAGAGGCGCCGGAAGGTCATCTCGACCCGGTCGCCGAGCTTCACGTCGGATGCATCGCAATCGGTGAGCTCGCACGGAAAACGCCCGCCGCCGTCGAAGTCGACGATCGCGGCGACAATCGGCGGGCTGGGCGAGTACGACACGTGGTCGACCGTGAACGTGACGATCGTCGCCGGCACGTCGGCCATCGGTGCGGCTTCCATGTCGTCGATCGCGCCACCCTTCCACGACACGCGTGCCGGCGGGAAGTGCATCGCCTCGGACGTGCGGTCGCGCGCCGCCACGAAGCCGAACTTCCAGTCGCGATTGCGTCCCGCGGCCGATGCCGACGGGCGGTTGGGCTCCGGCCGGCGTGGGGGCTCGACTTCGAGCGCGCCCCGCCAGCTGAGGAACTTGCTGTACGGCAGGCCGTTGCTGCCGGCATCGATCTGCGCCTGCACGGTGCGGGCGGGTGCGAACGACTTGATCGCGTCGGTGGTGCGGAATAACAGGACGTCGACGCCGTCGGCGAGGGTCACGACCGCGATGGTCTCGCCCGGCTCGGCGGTTTCGAGCGCGGAAGTGAGGAGCAGCGCGGCGTGCGCGGCGCCTGTGTTGCCGACCGATGCGCTCAGGTCGTTCACGAGCGCGTCCTTCGCGGTGCCGAGACGCTTGGCGGCGCTCCGGACCGCGCGTGTGTGCATGCCGGTGACGACGAGGCTGTCGACCTGCTCGGCGGTGACGTCGGCGGCTTTGAGCGCGGCGTTCCACGCCTGGTCGACGAGCGGGAGGTAGCGCGTCTCGCCGAAGCGCTCTTCCCAGACCCGCGAGTGCGCGTCGCCGGGGCTGCGCCAGCGGTCGAGGAACTCCTCGGTGGCCGAGCCGCTTCCGAGATACTCGGCGATCACCGGGCCCTGCGCGTCGGTGCCGACGAGGAGCGCGGCCGCGGCGTCGCCACCGTCGCGTTCGTCGGCGCTGGTCGGCCGGCCGGTGCGGATATCGGAGCTGACCACCAGGGTGGCGCCGTCGTGCTCGAGCGCGCTGCGCAGCGCACCGACGGCCGACCGGGGCGCGCCGCCCGCGTCGGCGGCGAAAGCCGACGAGTCGAGGCGCAGCGCGGCGTGGATCGCGGTGGCGTTGGTCTTGTCGAGGTACGCGGGCACCGTGGTCGCGAAGGTGAGCGAGTCGGGCTGCACACCGTTGGCGGATCGCAAGGCGAGCCGTCCGGCCTCGACACCCATGGTCGTGGTGTCTTCGTCGTACGACGCGACTGACCGGGTGCCTTTGCCGCCTGCGCTCGCCATGACCTCGCCGATAGCCGCGCGTTGGAGCCGCTGATACGGCACGTAGGCGGCGCAACTCAGGATTCCTCGCATGCATGCAGCGAACCACGCCCTGATGCCAGGACGCAAGGCGGGCACGGCGTTTCAGCGGGGGCGGGTCGGCTCGGTGCCACTTGTAGGCTCCGGCCGTGCGCTTGGGAGACGTCGCCAACGCCGACGCGCAGCGTTGGGGCAAGCCACTCGACGGGATCCGCGTGCTCGCGGCCGAGCAGATGCAAGCGCTCCCCTATGCCACGCAGATGCTCGCCCGTCTGGGCGCCGCGGTGGTGAAAGTCGAACATCCCGTCCACGGCGAGTCGGCGCGCGCGTCCACGCCGTCGATGCTCGACCCTTCGGGCCGTGCCGTTGGAGCCACGTATCTCCGCAACAACCTCGGCAAGCGCAGCGCCGGCATCGACCTGAAGACTGCGGAGGGACGAGAACTGTTCCTTGCTTTGGTGCCGCGCTTCGACGTGATCGCGGAGAACTTCAAGGCCGGGACGATGGATCGTCTCGGCCTTGGCTACGACGTGATCGCCGCTACCAATCCGCGCGCGATCTTCGTGTCGATCTCGGGGTTCGGCAATACCGTCGACACGCCGTATCGCGATTGGCCCGCGTACGCGTCGATCGCGGAGGCCATGTCGGGTATCTACGAGTACAAGAGCGGACCCGACCGGCCGCCGGTCACGATTCCCGTCGGCGCGCTCGGTGACATCAGCTCGGCGTTGTTCGGGGTGATCGGTGTGCTTGCGGGGTTACGGCACCGCGACCTCACCGGTGAAGGGCAGTACGTCGACATCGCCATGCTCGACGCGATGGTTGCGATGACCGATGTGGTCACCAACTTTTGGTCGATGGGCGTGCGGCCCGAGACCGAGAAGGCGCTCGAGGTGATCTGCGAGGGCTTTCGGGCGTCCGACGGCTTCGTGGTGGTGCAGATCATCCGGGAGCACCAGTTCGAACGGCTCGCCGATCTGGTGGGCGCGCCCGAGTGGAAGGAAGACCCGCGCTTCGCGACGCGCGCCGGCTGGGCGCCGTTGCTCGAGAGCGTGATCCGTCCGGCAGTGGAGGCGTGGGCGTCGGCGCGTACGAAGCTCGAAGCGGCTCAGGAGCTGACCGCGGCGGGGATCGCGGCCGGCCCGTCCAACGCGGCACCCGATGTGATCGCCGATCCACACGTGGCCGCGCGCGACATGCTCGTCGAGATGCCGCGCACCGACGGCGTGGCCGAGCCCGTCCTCATTCCGGGGAACCCGGTGAAGATGTCGAAGGTCGCCGAGGGTCCGGAGACGCGGGTGCCATGGGTGGGCGAGCACACCGACGACGTGCTGCGCACCGAGCTCGCTCTCGACGACGCCCACCTCGCGTCCCTGCGCGCCGCCGGCGTGATCACCTGACGGCTCCCCTGTTTGTGCACCAGCGGTACCTATAGGAACCACTTTTGAACAAACGGGGGGTTTGCAAACGTAAGATCGCAGCGGCATGGACTTCGAGTTTTCACCTGAGCAGCGGGCGTTCGCGGCCGATGTCGAAGTGTTTCTCGACGAGCACGACGACCCCGAGGTCTTCGACGTCACCCGCGAGAACATGGCCCAGATCGTCGACACCCCGAAGCGGCGCGCGTTCATGCGCGAGCTCGGCCAGCACGGGTGGCTCGGGCTCACGTGGCCCAAGGAGTACGGCGGCTCCGAGGGCGAAGGCGTCTACGAGTACCTGCTGAACGAAGCGCTCGCGCGGCGGGGCGGGCCGCAGATCGGCAAGGGCGTCGGCATCATCGGCAAAACCGTCATCGCGCACGGCAACGACTTCCTCAAGGAGAAGTTCCTGCCGATGATCCTCAACAACGACGTCGAGTTCGCCGTCGGCTACAGCGAACCCAACGCGGGCTCCGATGCGGCATCGATGCGCTTGAAGGCCGAGCCCGCCGAGCGCGACGGCCAGACCGGCTGGCTGCTCAACGGGCAGAAGACGTGGACGACCTCCGCCCACTTCGCCGAGTGGTACTGGCTCGGCACGCGCACCGATCCCGACAACAAGCACCGCGGCATCACGCTCATGCTCGTGCCGCTCGACGATCCGGGCGTGACCATCCGCGAGATCTGGACGATGGGTGACGAACGCACCAACGAGGTGTTCATCGAGGACGTGTTCGTGGCCGACGAGTACGTGGTCGGCGAGGTCAACCACGGCTTCCAGTACATCTCGCAGGCGCTCGACCTCGAGCGCTTCACGATGTTCACGTACTCACCGATGCAGCAGCGGCTCGACGTGCTGATCGACTACGTGCGCACCGCCACTCGTGACGGCAGGCCGCTGCGCGACGACCCGGTGATCCGCCAACGGATCGCGCGCCTCGTGACCGACGGCGAGGTCGCACGCGTGCTCGGGTTGAAGGTGGTCGCGGCGTCGATGAAGTCGGAGCACGACCGCAGCATCCCCCCGCCGACGGTCGAGTCGTCGAAGTACAAGCTGTTCGCGACCGAGTGGTCGCGAAGGCTCGCCGATGCGTCGATGGACATCGGCGCACCCAGCAGCCAGTTGCGGGTGCGCACGGGGACCGCGCCGATGGAGGGCCGAGCCGAGTCAACCTACCGCTACACCGTCATCGACACGATCGGCGGCGGCTCGTCGGAGATCCAGAAGAACATCATCGCCCGCCGCGGCCTCGGATTGCCGAAGAACTTCTAGATGGCCTCGTCTCCACTCACGGGCATCATCGTGCTCGACCTCGCAAGCGTCGGCCCCGCGGCGCGCACGTCGCGCTGGCTCGCCGACTACGGCGCGACCGTCATCAAGGTCGCGCCTACGCCGAAGCACGGCGCGGTGCAGATCACGCCGCCGTTCTACGCGTACAGCGGCCACCGCGGCATGAAGCGCGTGCAGCTCGACCTGAAGTCGGACGCCGGGCGCGGCGCGTTCCTGCGGTTGGCGGGCGATGCCGACGTCGTGATCGAGAGCTTCCGCCCCGGTGTCGTCGATCGACTCGGCGTCGGTTACGACGCGGTACGCGCCGTCAACACGGGTGTCGTCTACTGCTCGACCACCGGTTACGGCCAGGAGGGCCCGCGCGCGCAGTGGGCCGGTCACGACCTCAACTACCTCGCGGTCGGCGGCTACCTCGACTGCTCGGGCCGCGACGCCGAGGGCGGTCCGGCGCTACCGGGCGCTACGATCGCCGACAGCGCGGGCGGTGGCATGCACGCGGTCATGGCGATCCTCGCCACGCTCGTCGCGCGCGCCGACACCGGTGAAGGCGCGCACCTCGACGTGTCGGTCGCCGACGGCGTCGTCGCCTTGATGTCGCTCTACATCGACGAGTACCTCGCCACCGGTGAGCTCCCCGGACCGCGTCACAACATCTTGACCGGCCGCTACGCGTGTTACGACGTGTACCCGTGCGCCGACGATCGCTGGGTGGCGGTGGGCGCGATCGAGCCCGTGTTCTACGCCAACCTCTGCCGCGCCCTCGGCTGCGAACAATGGATCGCCCACCAGACCGACGACGCGAAGCAAGAAGATATTCGCGCTGCGTTCCTGGCGGCGTTCGCGACCCGGTCGCGTGACGAATGGGTCGCGGCACTGGGCCCGGCCGACACGTGCGTCTCGCCGGTCGCGGCGGTAGCCGAGCTGGTCGACGACGAGCACTTCAACGCGCGCGCAGACTTCGTCGACGCCAAGCACGACACGCACGGCCCGTTCCGCCAGGTCGGCTGGGTGCTCGCCGGCATGGACCGGGAGCAGGACGCGCCGCAGGCACGCGACCCCGAGGTGACCGATACCGACGAGCTGCTGAGCGCGGCGGGCTACACCGACCCCGAGATCGCGGCGCTGCGCGAGCACGGAGCGGTGGCATGAGCCACCTGCCGAGCGACGTCACCGACCTCATCGGCAAAGTGCAGTACGAGATCACCGGCGACTTCCCCGTCGAGCGCGGCTACATCTGGACGTCGTGCGCGTCGGTCGAGAACGGCAACCCGTTGTATTGG
>DASVIY010000310.1:0-10473 GCA_036386195.1 Acidimicrobiia bacterium
CGAGCACTTCGAGGCCCGGCACGTCGGCAGCGATTTGCCGTGCCATGCCTTCGTAATCGAATCCCCGCCACACCGAGGGCACGATCAGCAGCTTGGCGCCGGTCTGGGTGGTGGTGAAACGGATCTCACGCTCGCGGTAGATGGGCAGGATCGGATTCTGCACCGCGCCGAGCCGGGCGAGACCGCCGACCAGCACGAGCGACTCGTTCCACGTGGGCAGCTGCCACGAGACCGGCGTGTCGGCCTCGATGCCGAGCGCGACGAACCCGGCGGCGGCGCGCTCCGACGCGTCGCGGAACTCGGCGAACGTCAGCGTGCGCTTCTCCTCGTCGACCGCGAGCAACGCGTCGGGCGTGGCTTCGGCCCGCCGTTCGATCAGCTCCCAGAGACTGCGTGCGTCGTCGATCATCGATGCTCCTGCCGCGCTTGCTATGCGGTGATGCCGCCGTCGAGCGACACGATGGAACCGGCCATGGTGCGCGCATCGTCGGAGGCGATGAACGCGATGAGCCCCGCGAGCTCTTCGGGCTCGGAATAGCCGAGCGGCGAGATGAACCTGCTGAACGCCTTCATGTTGACGCCCTCGGGGATCGCGAACCCCGCCACCATCGGCGTGTTCATCCCACCGGGCGCGACTGCGTTGACCCGCACGCCGCGCCGCACGTACTCGATCGCGAGCGAGCGGGTGAGGTTGACGACCCCGCCCTTCGACGCGCAGTACGCGGCCGTGTATGGCTGGCCGGTGAGTCCCGCGTTCGAGGCAACGTTGACGATCGCGCCTCCGCCGTCGAGTAGGTACGGCAACGTCGCCTGGCACATCAGGAACGTGCCGGTGAGATTGACGCCGAGGATGGCCGACCACCGCTCGAAGGTCTCTTCGGTGCTGTGCGCGAACCCGCCGATGCCGGCCGAGTTGACCAGCACCTGCGGCCGCCCGAGGTCGGACGCGACGGCGGCCACGGCCTCGCTGGGCGAATCGGGGTCGCTCACGTCACACTCGTACTCGCGTGCGGAGCCGCCGGCCTCCTGGATCTCGCCGACGACCTTCTCGGCCGCGTCGGGCACGAGGTCGAGCACCGCCACATGGCCGCCCTCGGAGGCGAAGCGCAGCGCGGAGGCCCGACCCAGGCCGGAGCCCGCCCCGGTCACGATGACGACCCGATCGGTGAAGCGCGACATACGTTCTCCCTGGTGAGCGGCCTTGCCGGACGGCCGTGGACAGTCGCCCGGCCGGCGCCAGAATCTAACGCGCCGCGGCGCCCACAACCGTTTGTGCAATAAGGGTCCCTATAGGGGGCCTGATTGCACAAACGCTTGTACGCCGTACAGTCCGCGGCTGTGGGACGCGTGATGGACAGCGCCGGGCGCGCACGGCTCGTCGGCGATCTGCTTCGTGACGTCGCGCAGGCCGAGCCCGAGCGTGAGGCGTACGTGCACGGCCAGAAGCGGGCGACGTACGCATGGCTCGACCGTGCCGCCGACGGATTCGCGGCGACACTCCTCGACCGGGGGGTGCAACCGGGCGACGTGGTGTGCCTCATGCTCACGTCATCGATGAAGTTCGCGGTGTGTTACCTCGGCGCGTTGCGTGCCGGTGCGGTCACCAGCGCGATCAACCTTCGGTTCGGTACGACCGAGGTTGCGAGCATCATCACCCGGACACAACCGACGTTGACCGTGCTCGGTGACGGCGCCGTGCTGCCCGACGGCCTCGACGCGGGCGACGTGCTCAGCGTCACCGATCTCCGTGGCGCGTTCGCCGCCAAGCCCGCGGCAACACTGCCGCCACGTTCACCCACCGATCCGACGTGCATCGTGTGGACGAGCGGCACGACCGGCGCGCCCAAAGGAGCCGTCTACGACCACGAGACGCAAGCGGCGATCTCGCGCAACATCGGCCAGATCACCGAGAACGGCGATCGCCGGCTCGTTGTGCTGCCGTTCGCGCACGTCGGCTACATGACGCGCATGTGGGACGAGCTCGCGCACCGCACGACGATCGTGCTCGCGGGCGAACCCTGGTCCGCGACCGAGACGCTCCGCCTGATCCGTGAAGAGCACATCACGATGGCGACCGGCGTGCCGACGCAATGGAACCTCGTGCTCGACCATCCCGACGTCACCCGCACCGACTTCTCGGAGCTGCGCGTCGCCGGTGTCGGTGCAGCCGCGATCCCACCCGAGCTCATCCGCCGGATGCGCGCCGTGCTCGGGTGTCCCGTGATCACGCGCTACACCAGCACCGAAGCCGGCGTCTGCACGAGCACGTTGATCGGTGACAGCGACGACGTCATCGCACACACCGTCGGACGGCCCGCGCCCGACGTCGAGCTGCGCATCATCGATCCCGCGACCGGTGCGACACAGAAAACCGGCGAGACCGGTGAGGTCATCTGCCGCTCACCCGCCATGATGCGCGGCTACTGGCATGATCCCGAGCTCACCGCGACGGTGATCGACGGCAACGGGTTCCTGCACACCGGCGATCTCGGCGTCATCGGCGACGACGGCAACCTGCGCATCGTGGGCCGGCTCAAGGAGATGTACATCCGCGGCGGCTACAACGTCTACCCCACCGAAGTCGAAACCGTGTTGAGCGACCACCCGGCGGTTGCGCGCGCCGCGGTGATCGGCACACCCGACCCGGTGCTCGGTGAGATCGGCGTGGCGTTCCTGGTGCTGAACGACCGCAGCGAGGTCGACGTCGAGGCGCTGCGCACCTGGTGCCGCGAGCACTTGGCCGACTACAAAGCACCCGACCGCATCGTCATCGTCGACGACCTGCCCGTCACCGCCATGTTGAAGGTCGACAAGCGGGCGCTCGCCGTCCGGGCCCTGGAGGACGCATGAGCACCCAGCCCGTCGGCACCGGCGACACGACCGAGCGCCCCATCCGGCTCGGCGCCGCGCTGTACACACTCGTGGAGCCGCACCGCGGCCACGAGGTCGCGTACAACCGTTGGTACGAACGCGATCACTTCTACGCCGGTTGCATGGTCGGCGCGTACACGTTCGCCGGTGGGCGCTTCGTCGCGACCCGTGAGTGCAAAGCCAGGCGCTACCCGGCCGACTCGCCCATCGCGCCCGACCCGACCACGGGGTCGTTCCTCGCGGTCTACTGGATTCTCGAGGGTTGTTACGACGAGTGGAACCGCTGGGCCGTCGACCAGGTCAACTGGCTGCACGCGCAGGGTCGGATGTTCACCGAGCGGGATCACATCCACACCCTGATGTACGAGCTGGTCGACGAGCAGCACGCGCAGGAGGACGGCGTGCCCGCCGAGCTCGCGCTCGACCACCACTTCGGTGCGCTGGTCACGGTCATCGGCGAGGTCGCCGACGGTCACACGGTCGACGAGATCACCGAGTGGTTCCGGCTGCGTGCGTGCCCGGCCGACGTCACGCTCACGTTCACGCCCCGACCGTTGCTCGACGACGCGCCCGGCGACGTGCCGCGCGACACCGTCAGCAACCGGTTCCTGCAACTGCACTTCCTCGACATCGACCCGCTCTCCGTGTGGGACGAACGCTTCGCGGATCTCGGCGCACGGCTCCGTGACAGTGGGCTCGGTGAGGTCGTGTTCGCGTCGCCATTCCTGTCAACGATCCCGGGCACCGACGCGTACACCGACCAGCTCTGGTAACGCGCTAGCTCCCGGCTCGCGGGGCGATCACCGCGTGCACCGGCGCCGGTTCGCGGCCCTCGCCCACCATCGACTGCACCAACGCCTCGGCTCCCGCGAGATCGGCGATTCGTCGGGGGAGGTTCGCGAAGGGCGAGCCCGACGCGAGCAGGTCGAGCGCCGCGCCGTGCTCGGCCACGTCGACCCCGAGGACACCGATCACATGGAGCTCCTTCAGCGCGATCGTGTCGGATCGGAAGCCGGCGGCGTCGACATCGCCGTGGATGCCCGCGACGACGACCGTGCCCCCCGGTCGCGCGAGGTCGAGCGCCTGCGTGAACGCGGCCGGTGCGTTCGCGGTGACATCGATGACGATGTCGGCTGCAGCTCCGGTTGCGTCCCGGAGCGCTCGGCGCGGATCGGTTGTCGCGACGTCGACCGCCAGATCGGCGCCGAGGTCACGAGTGAGCGCGAGACGTTCCGCGTCACGCGCGCCGAGGCCGGTCACCATCACGAATCCGGCCCCGGCAGCCTTCGCGGCGACAACCGTCGCGAGCCCCCGCATGCCGGGCCCGAGCACCGCGACCACGTCGCCCGCTTTCGTGCCCGGCACCGTGGCGCCCCACCGCAACCCGGCGCCGAGCGGGTTGAACAGCGTCGCCGTGACGGCGTCGAGCGCGTCGGGCACCGGCAGGACCATGGCATCGGGCGCAAGGTAGAGGTACTCGGCGTAGCCGCCCCACAAGCTCGGCGGGCGATCGACCGGGATGAAGCCGTACATGTCGCCGAGCCCGTGGCGTTCGCACCGTCGGTAATCGCCTGCGCTGCACGCGTCGCACACGCGGCACGACTGGAACACCTCGACGGCGACGCGCGCTCCGGCTGTGACACCCCAGCGTCTCGCCGCTTCCGGACCAACGGCCTCGATCACACCGACCACCTCATGGCCGGGCACCGCCGCTCTCGGCATCGGAAGCGCACCCGTGTACTGCTCGTGGTCGGTGCCGCACAGACCGCACGCCTCGACGCGCAGGAGCCCGTCGTCGACGCCGAGCTCGGGGAACGGGAAGGTCCGCTCGACGAGCGCACGTGGTCGCTCGAGCACGAGCGCGCGTACCGACCCGGTGGGCACCGGGCGAGGCTATCCGTCGCGCGAAGCTCGCGGCCCCGAGAGTCGGGCTTTAGGCTCGGCGGTTCCATGAGCAGCGGCGGCGTGTCATCCGATCTGAAGGCAGCGGCCGCGATCGCGGGGGTGGGTGAGACCGACTACGTGCGGGGTTCCACGCGGCTTCCTGTCGAGCTCATGCTCGACGCCACCCGGAGCGCCGTCGCCGACGCCGGCCTGAACATTGCCGACATCGACGGCATCATCCCGCCGCCGGGGTACACGACGGCCGAGGAGCTCGCGGCCAACCTCGGGATCGACGATCTGCGCTACTCGGTGACGGTGCGCATGGGCGGCGCGAGCCCCACGGCGTCGTTGCAGAGCGCGGCGCTGGCCGTCGTCGCCGGCCTCGCTTCCCACGTGCTCTGCGTCGTCGGATGGAACGGCTACAGCTTCATGCGGGCAAAGGCCGGCGTGCCCGTCCCCCGCCACGGCCTCGACATCACGTCGGCGTTCGACGTCGTGCAGGACTTCTACGTGCCGTACGGCGCGATCTCGGCCGCGCAGTTCTACGCGTGGCTGTGCATGCGCCACAAGCAGTTGTACGGCATCGCCGATGAAGCGACCGGCGCGGTCGCGGTTGCGGCACGGCAGCACGCTCAGCTGACGCCGAACGCGCTCATGCGCGGCACGACACTCTCGATGGAGGAGTACCTTGCCGCCCGGTGGGTGACCGAGCCGTTCCGCCTGTACGACTGCTGCCTCGAGACCGATTGCGCCGCGGCGGTGATCGTCACGACCACCGAGCGAGCGCGCGATCTCGCGAACCCGGTGGTCAGCATTCTCAGCGTCGCGGAAGGTCACCCGTACCCCGCCGATGACCTCGCGAGCCGCGCCGATCCGTTCCGCATCGGGCTCACCGACGCGGCGCCGCGCGCCTTCGCGACGGCCGGCGTGACTCCTGACGACCTCGACTTCGCCGAGATCTACGACTGCTTCACCCACGTCGTGTTGCTCCAGCTCGAGGCGCTCGGGCTGTGCGGTCGCGGCGAGTCGGGCGACTTCGTGCGCGGCGGCCGCATCGAGCTCGGCGGCGCGCTGCCGGTCAACACCCACGGTGGGCTGCTCTCGCAGGGCCACATGTGGGGCATGAACCACACGGTCGAGGCGGCGCGCCAGCTTCGTCATGCCGCGGGCACGCGTCAGGTCACGGGCGCGGAGCTCGGCGTGGTGACCGGCTGGGGCGACTTCGGCGACGGCAGTCTCGCGATCCTGGGCCGGCCATGACCGCCCGTGTGTTTCCCGAAGGCTTGCAGCCGCACGCGCTCGGACTCGGCGCCGAGTGGTACGCGCAGTGCGCGTCGGGCGAGCTGCGCTTTCAACGGTGCGACGCGTGCAATGCGTGGCGTCATCCGCCGCGGTTGCTGTGCGCAGCGTGCGGGTCCGATGCATGGTCGTGGCAGCCGTCGACGGGGCGCGCGGCGTTGTTCTCGTGGACGGTGACACACCAGGCGCTGCACCCTGCGTACGCCGACCGGGTGCCCTACGTGGTCGCGGTCGTCGAGCTGGAGGAAGGCGTGCGCGTCGTCACCGCGCTCGACGGCGTCGCGCTCGACAAGCTCGCGCTCGACCTGTCACTGCAAGGTGCGGTCGAGGTCGTCGCCGACGGCGTCGGGATGCCGTACTTCCGCGCCCGCTGACCGCGGGGCCGGCATGTCAGCCACGCAAGCGCGGCAGCACGTCGGACTCGAACAGGCGCAAGCTCTCCCATCCGAGCTCGGGTGACATCCCGCCCATCAGCGGGTGCAGCGGTACGGCGCCGAAGTCTCCCTGCTCCTGCACCATCGCCACCGCCTCGTCGGGCGTGAGCACCTGATATACACCGCTGGCGCGCACGTCCTCCCACGTCTGCGCGCCTTTCACCTCGACGGCCGACCGCTGCGGGCCGCTCTGCCACGACTCGTACGTCTGCGCGTCGAACAGCGCGTGCGGGCCGATCTGCTCCCACGCCGCCTCGGGATCTTTGGCAATGTGCACGAAGCCCGGGCCCTGCGGCAGCATGACGAACCCGCCGTCGAACCCCTGGGTTGCGCACTCCTCGTTGTAGATCTCGGCCAGCTTCGGGTCGCCGACGGCGGGGAAATACGGCAGGTGCAGACGCGCGGCGCGCCGAGCCGAGATCTCCGTGGACCCACCGATCATCAGCATCGGATGTGGCTTCGTCGCCGGAGTCGGCTGCACGACGATCGTGCGGCCCCGCCACTCGAACGGCTCCCCCGTCCACGCCTGCAAGATCACGCCGACGTACTCCTCGAGCAGCTTGCCGCGTTGCTTCTTGTCGACGCCGGCCATCTCGAACTCCTCGGTGCGATACCCGATGCCGGCGACGAAGCCGACGCGACCCCCGGTCGCGAGGTCGAGCACGGCAAGCTCCTCCGCGAGCCGGATCGGGTCGTGCAGTGGCACCAACGCCGCCGCGACATTGATGCCGATGCGCTTCGTGCGTCCCGCGATCACACCCGCCAGCGCGAACGGTGCGGGGAGGTAGCCGTCGGGCGTGCCGTGGTGCTCCGAGAGCCCGATGAAGTCGAGACCGAGATCGTCGGCCCACTCGCACATGTCGAGCGCGGCCGCGTACTGGCCCGCGTGGTCGACCGGGGCCCACTCGGGCACACGCAGGTCGAATCGGATGCCGCAGATCGCCATACCGTCTCCTTGTCGTCGTCTTCGGTCTCGTGTCACGCGAGCTATCGGGTCAAGTGCGGGCCGACGTCGGCCCCGAACGCTTCCATCTGGTCGCAGAGCTCATCAATGGAACGGGCGCGCAACCGCACCTGCAAGTGCGACACGCCCATCGCACCGAACTCGTTGAGCGACTCCGCGATCCCCTCGCCCGAGCCGGTGATCGTGGGCTCGGGTACGTCCCAATCCGGCGTACCGACATAGCAGTACTCCGCGATCACACCCAAGTCGAGCGGCGCGCCGGGCCTGACCGCGTCGCGGTGCGCAAGCACGTACGCGAGCTGCTCGGGCATCTGCGCGCGCGGAGTTCCCTGCGGGATCCATCCGTCACCGCGCTCCGCGACCCGACGGAGCGCGGGCTTCGCCGATCCACCGACCCAGATCGGCGGACGGGGCTGCTGCACGGGCCGGGGCCGCTGGCCCACGTCGCCGACGAACTCGTCGGACCACGCCGCGGTGATCTCGTCGATCGCCGCGTCGAGCAGCGTGCCGCGCTCGGTGAACGGCACGCCGAGCGCGGCGAACTCACCCTCGACGTGACCGGCACCGACGCCCAGGATCACCCGTCCACCCGACAACGCATCGAGCGTCGCGAACGCTTTCGCGGTGTCGAGCGGCTTCCGCAACGGCGCGACGAAGATGTTGGTCATCAGCCGTGTGCGCGTGGTGTGCGCGGCGAGGAAGCCGAGCGTCGCGATGGGGTTGAACCACGTGGTCGACATGGCGGGCGCGTACGCGCGCGGGATCGCGACGTGGTCGCATACCGCGACATAGAAGAAGCTTGCGCGATCCGCCGCCTGCGCCGCTCGCACCAGCTCGGGCACGCCTGCCTCGCGCTCCCACGGCGCCGCGACCACTGAGCTCAACGCCTGCACCGGCAGCTGGATGCCGAACACCAGCTTGCCGTCAGGAACGACGTTGACGGTCGACGCGCCCATGAGCGCCCCGCTACTTCGCCGCCAGCTGGGCCTCGCGTTGACGGGCCGTGCTGTGCACCGGGTCGGTGTCGAACTTCGGCACGACGTGCTTGCCGAAGACCTCGACCGACTCCTGCGCGACCTCGATCGGCAGCGTGTTGTTGAGACAGCCGTAGATCAGCTGGTCGCAGCCGATGTCGACGTACCGCTGGATGCTCTTCGCCACGTCGTCGGGGTCACCCGCGGCGAGCAGCCCCATCGCCACCGCCTTGTTGACCGACGCCAGGTCGGGCTCGGGAATGAGCTCGGGCCACACCGGCACGCCCGGCGGCTTCGGGATCGAGTCGAGGTAGTGCAACACGAGGCTCTGGTAGTAGCCGCTGCCCATGTGACACGCGTAATCACGGGCACGATCGCCGTCCTCGAGGCACATGAGCCGCGACACGCACGCGACGTTGTCGTTGAGGTACTCGCCGACGGGGTTGTCGCACTCGCTGATCGCCTTCTTGTACGTCTCGATGAGCGGCGCAATCGTGTCGGGCGGGCCGAGCGTGAAGCAGAGCGCGCCCATACCGAGCTTGCCCGCCTTCTCGAACGTGCTCGGGCTCCCGCACGCGATCCACAACGGCGGGTGCGGCACGGTGTACGGCTTCGGCAGCACGTTGCGCTCCGGCATCGAGAACCACTTGCCGTCGTGGCTGTACTTGGTCTCGCGCCACATGCGCAGGATCTCGGGAAGCACCTCGTCGTGCATCTCGCGGGTCGTGTCGCCGTCGGGGATGCCGAAGCCCGTGAACTCGGTGGTCGACGACCCACGGCCGACACCGAACTCGAACCGGCCCTCGCTCAAGTGATCGAGCATCGCGACCCGCTCGGCGGTCCGCGCCGGCGCGTTGACCGGCGGCGTGAGGTTGAAGATGCCGGAGCCGACGTGGAGTCGGCTCGTGCGCGCCGCGATGAAGCCGGCCATCACCTCGCTCGCCGAGACGTGCGAGTACTCCTCGAGGAAGTGGTGCTCGGTGAGCCACGAGTACTTCATGCCGTTCTTGTCGCCGGTCTCGGCGATCGCGACCTCGTCCATCAACCGGCCGTGCTCCGCCTTGCGCTGCGCCTCCGGATTGTCCTGTGTGAGGATGTGCCCCGAGTGAAAGATGCCGAACTCCATCGTCATTGCCCCTCTATCTGTCGATGATTTCGTTCTTGCGTCGAGCAACACCATGTAGTGATGATTTGCGACGCAAGAATGAATGGGTCGGTGGTTGTGGTCATGACGGCCACACGATGCTCTGGAGCTCCGAGTACGCGTGGAGGCCGAACGAGCCGCCGTCGCGCCCGATGCCACTGAGCTTGGTACCGCCGAACGGCGTCTCGTGATTGCGCTGGATCGTGTTGATGCCGACGTTGCCGGCCTCGAGCCGGCGGGCGACGCGCATGCCGCGCGCGGTGTCGCCCGTGAACACGTAGTCGTAGAGCCCGAACTCGGTGTCGTTCGCGATCGCAATGCCCTCGTCGTCATCGTCGAACGGAATCGCGACGATGACCGGTCCGAAGATCTCCTCGCGCGCGACGCGCATGTCGTTGCTGGCATCGGCAAGGAGCGTCGGCTCGACGTAGAAGCCCCGTTCGAGATGCGCCGGACGCCCTCCGCCCGCCACGACCTCGGCGCCTTCCTTGCGGCCGATGTCGATGTAGCCCTCGACCCGGTCACGATGCGCCGCCGTGATCAGCGGCCCGACCACGGTGTCGCCTTCGAGCGGGTCACCGACCTTGAGGACGGTCGCCATCTTGGCCAGCTTCTCGACGACCTCGTCGTACTTGGAGCGGTGCACGATCGCACGCGTCGGTGCGGTGCAGATCTGACCGGAGTGGAACGTCCAGACCGATCCGATCATGCCGACCGCGGCGCCGACGTTGGCGTCGTCGAACACGAGGCACGCGCCCTTGCCGCCGAGTTCCAGCAACAGGCGTTTCATCGTGCGGCCACCGGCCTCGGCGATGCGCAGGCCCACGGCGGTGCTGCCGGTGAAGCTGATCATGTTGATGTCACCGGAGTCGACGAGCACCTCGCCGGTCGCGGGCGTGGAGC
>DASVIY010000311.1:0-15008 GCA_036386195.1 Acidimicrobiia bacterium
GCGAGCACGAGCCCGATCACCACGGCGAGGAAGACCCGGGCGCCGGGGCCGAAGTCACCCCAGCCGACCTTGTTGTCCTGGCCGACGTAGAGGAACGCCACCAGCGCGGTGCCGATGACGGTGAGGACCGAGGCCGCCACGAACCCCCGGTTGATCGGCGCCATGGCCGACTTGTCCTTGTCGCCGGCGCGCACCGCAAAGATCCCGACGATCGACGCGAGCACGCCGACCGCGCGGGCGACAACCGGGAAGATCAGCCCGATCACCGGGTTGGCCCCGATCGAGTTGAACGCGGCGACGCCCAGAATGATCGACGCGACCAGCGTGACCTCGTAGCTCTCGAACAGGTCGGCGGCCATACCGGCGCAGTCGCCTACGTTGTCGCCCACGTTGTCGGCGATGGTGGCGGGGTTTCGGGGGTCGTCTTCGGGAATGCCCGCTTCGACCTTGCCGACGAGGTCGGCGCCGACGTCGGCGGCCTTGGTGAAGATGCCGCCGCCGACGCGAAGGAACAGCGCGAGGAGTGAGCCGCCGAAACCGAAACCGATGAGGATCGCGGCCGCCGTGTTCTGGAACACCATGATGATCAAGGTGGCGCCGAGCAGGCCGAGACCGACGGTGAACATGCCGGCGACGCCGCCCGTACGGAACGCGACCTTGAGCGCAGCCGGGAGCGAGCCCGCCTTGGCCGCAGCCGCAGTGCGCACGTTGCCGCGTACCGCGAGGCTCATGCCGATGAAGCCGGTGAGACCCGACATCAGGCAGCCGCCGAGGAACGCAAGGGTGCGGAAGACGCCGGAGGCGACGAAGCCCAGCCCGACCGAGTTGTGACTGCCCGGCTTGTAGACCTCGGTCGCGGTCACGAACACGATCACCGCGATGGTCTTGAACTGGCGGCGGAGGTACGCCATCGCACCGACCTGGATCGCCTTGGCGATCTCGACCATCTTCGGCGTGCCGGTCTCGGATGCGAGCACCCCCCGCATGAGGAAGAGCCCGACGAGCAGCGCGAGCACGGCGGTGAGGGCCGAGAAGATCAACCAGAACCATTCGGCAGATCCGAGCGTGAAGGACTGGTATCCGCCCTCGGTCGCGACCACGTGGCTGATCGAGATCACCTGCGTGACTCCTTCGTTCCCACCCGGAACGCTCGCGGCTCAACGGGCGAGCGACACCGCTCGACGGCCCGAAACGTGCCGCCGGAACCTAGCGAACGGCGGCCGAAACCGCTAGTTGACACTGCGAGCCATCACGATGCGAGCAGCTCATAATCGGGGCAGAGGATGGCGAGATAGCCCCGTTGCTCGCCCACCATTCCCTCGCAGCGCAGGCGCCGTCCAAGCTCGATGCCGGCGACTTTGCGCCGTCCGAGGAACACGAGCAGCACACCGCCGGTGTCGTCCACCAGCACACATTCGAGCGAGGCAACGTCGGCCCACGGCTGCACTCGCAGCGAGCGGATCTTGCCCTCGATCGTGGCCCGCGTGCGCCACTCGAGCTCGCCGATCGGCTGCACGGCCCGGGCATCGACGCCGGTCCGGCGCCCCAGCTCGCCCGGCGTGAGCATGGAGCTCGTCACGAATCTGTCGTCTCCGCAGGCTCCGGCGGAGACGCGGGCGTCTGGTGAAACGCGTCGACACCGCCGGCACCGAGATGGAAGGGCACCATGGTCACATTCGCGTGGGGAAGGTTGGCGGCAGCGCGGGCGATCTCATCGGCGGTGCGGTCGTGCAGGAGCCGGTGCCAAAAACGCCTGCGCACGCGCGACGGGAGCAGCACCGTGACCTCCGTGTTGCCGTCCGCGACCTCGGCCGCGATGGCCTCGAGCGCCGATCGCGCGACCCGTCGGGTCGGGCAGTCGACGAGCTCGAGCGGCACGCGTGAGAGCCCGAGCCGTCGCCACTCCTCCGCCAATCGTTCTGCGTGCTGCCGGTCGACCGCGATGTGCACCGCCCGCAACTCGTCGGGCACCAACGTCCGCGCGTACTGGATCGCGCGCGCGGTGCTCTGGTCGAGGCTATCGACGAACACCAGCACCACGTGACGCCGCAAGATCGGCTGAGTGATCGCGGCTTCGGCCTCGGACTCGAGCTCACTCGCCTCCGACTCGTACTGGCGGTTCAGGCGCACGAGCAGCGCCACCATGATCGGCACGAGGATGATGATGATGAAGGCGCCGTGTGTGAACTTCGTCACCGCGATGATCAGATCGACGATGAGCGACAGCACCGCGCCGGTCGCGTTGATGAAGAGCCCCTTGCGCCAGCCGGGTTCCTTCTTGGTGATGTGGTGCTTGGCCATGCCCGACTGCGACATGGTGAACGACGTGAACACGCCGATCGCGTAGAGCGGGATCAGGCGATCGACCTTCGCGTCGGTCACGACGACGAGCACGGCGGAGCACGCGGCGAGAAACAGAATGCCGTTGGAGAACACCAGGCGATGACCCCGTTTGGTGAGCTGCTTGGGCATGAAGTTGTCGCCGGCGTGAAACGACGCCAGCCGCGGGAAGTCGGCAAACGAGGTGTTGGCGGCGAGCACGAGGATCAGCATCGTGCCGACTTGGAGCCCGTAGAACAGCGCGTTGCCCACCGTGCCGCCGCCGAACACGAACTTGCCCACCTGTGAGATGACCGTAGGGGTGCCGTCGACGTACGGCACCGCGTGCACCTTCGTCGACAGGATCGACACGCCGAGGAACAGGGTGGCAAGTGTTCCACCCATGATGACGAGCGCGACGCGCGCGTTCTTCCATTCCGGCTTCTTGAAGGCGGTCACGCCGTTGGAGATCGCCTCCACGCCCGTCACGGCGGCACCACCCGATGCGAACGCGTGCAAGAGGACGTACAGGGTGGCGCCCATGAACAGACCGTCGGCTGCGCCGGGCTTCTTCTTGATCATGCCCGGCTTGTGAGTGCTCTGCACCGCGAGGTGTCCGAAGCCCGCCTTGTACGCGCCGACGATCAGCATCACACCCATTATCAACATGAAGAAGTACGTCGGGATGGAGAACACCAACCCTGATTCGCGCACGCCCTTGAGGTTTCCGAACGCGATGATGGCGATGAACCCGAGCGAGATCTCCACCGCGTACGGCGCGGCCCCCGGGATCGCAGACGCCAACGCGGCGGTGCCCGCGGCAACCGACACCGAGACCGTCAGGATGTAGTCGGTGAGCAGCGACACGCCTGCAACCTGCGCGGGAAGGAGCCCGAAGTTGTCGCGCGTCACCATGTACGCGCCGCCGGCCGTGGGGTACTCCTTGATCGTCTCCCGGTACGACATGATCAAGAAGAAGAGGACGACCAGCATCGCGACGGTAAGCGGCAGCACGAGACTGAACGCGGCGACGCCAATCGCGACGAACAACACCCGGATGATCTCTTCGGTCGCGTAGGCCGACGACGAGATGCAGTCGGACGAGAACACGGCCACCGCGGTGGGGATCCCGAGGCGCTCGGTGTCGAGCTGGTCGGTCTCCAGCGGCGGGCCGAGGATCTTGTTCTTGATCCGGTAGCCCAGCCGCTCGGGGAGCCGCGTTGCGGACGGCGGGGGGAGTGGCTGCGGCTTCGGCGTCGCCGTGGTGCGCGGCTCGGTTTGCATGCGAAATAGTCAACCACGCCCGGCGCAGCACGCCTTGACGGAACTCTCCGTGTAGCTCGAGCCCGGCGGCCGGTGCGAACCGCGCCCTGGAGGCGCCGGTACCATGACATTCGGCCCAGTAGGGCCCCGGCAAGAGACCACGGAGGGTCCGTGCACGTCGTCGTCGTCGGCTGTGGCCGCGTGGGTAGCGAGCTGGCCGGATTACTCGAGCAGGCCGGACACACCGTCGCCGTCATCGACAAGCGCCCCAACGCGTTTCGGCGGCTCCCTACTGGTTTTCGCGGCAAGACGATCGTCGGCTTCGGATTCGACCGCGACACGCTGATCGAAGCGGGGATCGAGCGGGCGGGCGCCCTCGCGGCAGTCACGAGCGGCGACAACTCCAACATCATGTCAGCGCGCGTCGGGCGCGAGACGTTCGAGATCGAGCGCGTCGTGGCCCGCATCTACGACCCACGACGCGCCGCGATCTACCAGCGGCTCGGAATTCCGACCGTCGCGACGGTGTCATGGGCAACCGATCAGGTGATGCGGCGGCTGCTGCCGGGTGCGCACCCGGCGGACTGGGTCGACAGCACGGGCAATGTGTGTCTCGTCGAGCGCGACCTGCCGACCGTGTGGGCGGGACGAAAGCTGGTCGAGCTCGAGGAGCCCGGACACTTCACGCTCGCGGCCCTGACCCGACTCGGCGAGGCGAGGATCTTCGACGGCACGATGGTCGGCCAGGATGGCGACGTGCTCCACTTCATTGTCGGCATGGACGTGCTCGACGAGCTGTCCGAGCGCCTGAGCGGACCACCCGAGGCAGGCGGTCACTGATGCACGTCGCGATCGCGGGTGCCGGAAACGTGGGCACGTTCATCGCCAGCGAGCTGGTGGCCAACGGCCATGAAGTGCTGCTCATCGAACAGTTGCCCGAGGTCGCGGCGAAAGTGCCGGCCACGGCGGGCCTCGAAGTCTGCGTTGCCGACGCGTGCGAGGTTTCGTCACTCAAGGAAGCCGGCCTCGAGACGTGCGACGTGGTCGTCGCGGCAACCGGTGACGACGAGGACAATCTCGTCGTGTCGCTGCTGGCAAAGCAGGAGTTCGCCGTGCCGCGGGTGATCGCGCGCGTCAATCACCCCAAGAACGAATGGCTCTTCAACGAGACGTGGGGCGTCGACATCTCGGTGTCGACCCCGCACTTGATCACTTCGCTCGTCGATGAAGCCGTGACTGTCGGACGGCTGGTGCGTCTCTTCCAGCTCGGGGGCGGCCAGGTGCGCCTGGTCGAGGTCACCCTGGCCGACGACACGCCGGTCGCGCAGCAGGCGATCCGCGACGTCAAGATCCCCCGCGACGCCACATTTGTTGCGATCGTCCGCGCCGATCACGTCTTGTTTCCGCGCGGCGACACCAGCTTCCAAGCGGGCGACGAGGTCCTCGCCCTCGTGACCCCGGAGTCGGAAGAGCAGGTGCGTAGGATGCTCACTGGCGGCTGAGCAGGAACAGACCTGGATCCGCCGGTTCGCCAGACCTGCGTGGCATCCTGAGCTATCCATGCGCGTCCGTCGCTCCCTCCACTACCTCCCCTTCGTGCTGACATTCGCGCTCGCGTTCGGCGCGTGCAGCAGTGGCGGCGGGCATGCCAAGGCACCGAAGAAAGTCGTGTTGACTGCGGCGACTGATCTGAAGGCGGGGACGGTGGAAGTTGTCACCCCCGGGCCGCCCGCACAGCTTCCCGCGCAGACGAAGGCCGCGATCATGGCGACGGTGGCCGGCTATGTCAGCAACGGGCTGATGAAGCCGCTCCGTACCGGCGCCAAAGTGTCCGGCGTCGCCGCGCTGTTCGATGCCGGCGCGGGGGCACAACTGCTCGGTCCGGATGGTGCGGTGCTCTTCGATGCAGGTCTTCCGGCAATGACCGGTGGCGTCACGACGAAAGCGCCGCCGGTGCCGATCACCGCGCTCGCCGACGCCAACGGCACGTTCGTGCTGGCGACCACGACAGTGCTCCTCGATACAACAGCCAAGGCCGGCAAGGCGACGTACCGCATTCTCCGCCAAGGTGAGCTCGTGCTCGCGCCCGACCAGGGCACGTGGAAGATCACCGGCTACGACTTCTCGGTCACGCGCCAGGGACCGGGGATCGACACGACCACGTCGACGGCGGTGAAGAAATGAGCCGCGGGCGGGCGCTACGCCGCGTCGCGTTCCTGATCCCCACCTGCGGTGTCGTCATCGCGGCGCTCTTCACGGTTGCCTGGGTGGCGATCGGACGGCCCCAGATCGCCGGGGGCGCCACCTGGTTCAAGGTCGAGAAGGTCGGCGCGGCCAGTTACAGCGGCTCGCCCACAAAGCCGTTCTTCTTCCTCGCAGTCGGCAACGACAGTCGCCCGGGCGGTCCCGGCGGCGCGCGCGGCGACGCAATTCACCTGATCGGCGTCAACCCGACGACGCATCAGGCCTCGATGATCGACATTCCCCGCGACACGTCGGCCGCGATCCCGGGGCACGGCACCGACAAGATCAACGCGTCGTTCTCCTACGGTGGCATCGCCCTCGAAGCAGAAACGGTCGGCAACCTCGTGGGCGTCGACATCCCGTACGCGATCACCACAGACTTCGACGGTTTCACCGCGATGGTCGACGCGATGGGCGGCATCGACATCAACGTGCCCACCAAGATGCACGACACGTACTCCGGTGCGTTCTTCGATCCCGGGCCGCAGCATCTCAACGGCGATGAAGCACTCCGGTTCTCGCGCGACCGGCACGACTTCGACATCGGCGACCTCAGGCGGAGCGAGAATCAGGGACTGCTCATCATCTCCGCGCTCACGACCCTCGAGCAGCAGCATCCCGGCGATCACGGCATCCTCCGGCTGATCGCGATGCTGGCCGCGCACACCCAGCTCAAGGGCATGGGACTCACCGACCTGTACCGGCTGGGCCACGCTGCGTTCGCGATCGATCCCGCCCAGATCCGCAACGTCATCTTGCCCGTGGGCGCCGGCAGCGGCAGCAACCTTGCGCTCCAGGGCAGCGCGCAGTCGTTGTTCGCCGACTTCCGTGACGACGCCGTGCTCCAGAGTCACTAGGAGCACGAGTGGACGCCTGCGACACGCTCGACCTGCTTGCGCTCGATCCGGAGCTGAGCGAGAGAGTCGCGTTCTCCCGCCGGCTCGCGGCGCGGCCGGCACGAACTGCGGCGCCAAACCGTCCGATCCATCGCGACATCTCGCACCGTTTGGCCACGCGCGGGATTGACGAGCTTTGGACGCATCAATCCGCCGCCATCGACGTGCTGCGCACGGGTGGCCACGTCGTGGTCGCGACCGGCACCGCGTCGGGCAAGTCGCTCTGCTATCAGCTGCCGATCGTGGAAGGAGCGCTCAATGGCAGCACCGACACCGCGCTCCTCATCTTCCCCACCAAGGCGTTGGCGCACGATCAGTTGCGGGCATTGCAATCGTGGCTCGTGCCCGGTGTTCGCGCTGCGACCTACGACGGCGACACGCCGGCCGACACGCGTGTCGCCACGCGGAAGCACGCGAACGTCGTGCTGACCAACCCCGAGATGCTCCACGTCGGGATCCTTCCTGCACACGAACGGTGGGCGACGTTCCTCATGCGGCTGCGCTACGTCGTCGTCGACGAGCTGCACATGCTGCGAGGGGTGTTCGGCAGTCACGTCGCGCACGTGCTGCGCCGCTTGCGACGCGTCTGCGCGCACTACGGCTCGCAGCCGTCGTTCTGTTTCACGAGCGCGACGATCGGCAACCCGGGACCGCTCGCGTCGGCGCTCTGCGGACTCGATGTCACCGAGATCGACGACGACGGCGCACCACGAGCCGAACGCCGCTTCGTGTGCTGGCAACGGCCGTTGCTCGACGCGGCGACTGGTACCCGACGTTCGGCCAATGCCGAGACCGCCGACGTGTTGGCTCGCTTCGTGCGCGCCGGGCATCAGAGTCTTGCGTTCACCCGCAGCCGCAAAGGAGTGGAGCTGGTGGCCGCGCAGGCACGCGCTGCGCTTGCTGACGGTTCGGACGAGACGGGTCGCGCCGTCGCGGCGTACCGAGCCGGCTACCTTGCCGGCGAACGGCGCACACTCGAAGCCGCGTTGGCAACGGGCGAGCTCGCCGGCGTGGTCGCGACCAGCGCGCTCGAGCTCGGGATCGATGTGGGTGGTCTCGACGCCGTGGTCTGCAACGGCTTCCCCGGCACGCTCGCGTCGTTGTGGCAGCAGGTCGGGCGGGCCGGCCGGGGCGACCGGCGCTCGGCCGCGGTGCTCGTCGCCGGTGACGACCAGCTCGACCAGTGGTACGCACGTCATCCCGACGAGCTGTTCAGCCGGCGCCCCGAAGCGGCGGTTGTCAACGCCGACAACCCATTCGTGGTGAAGCCGCACGTGGCCTGCGCCGCACATGAGCTGCCGCTGACGCCGTCCGACGCTGCATATTTCGGTGACGCGCTCGACGACGTGGTGCGCGAGCTCGTGCTCGCCGATCAGCTCAAGCCGCGCGACGGACGTATGTACTGGAGCGGCCGCGAGCCACCGGCTCCTGCCATCGGGCTGCGCAGCGGCTCAGCGGTCGAGTACGACCTCGTCGACCACGAGGGCCGGCTCGTGGGCACGGTCGACGGCGCCCGGGTGTTTCAGGTCGCGCATCCCGGCGCGATGTACGTGCACCAGGGCCGGCAGTATCGCGTCGAGCGGCTCGATCTCGACAACCACTACGCGTTGCTCGACGCGGCCGATGACGCGGACGAGTACACGCAGCCGCGCGAGGAAACCGACATCGCGATCGCCGGCACCCAGGAGACGGCGATCGCCGGCGCGGGTTGGGCGCGCCTCGGCTCCGTCGAGGTGACCCATTTCACGGTCGGGTATCAGCGCAAGAAGATCTCCACGAACGAGATGATCGAGCTCGTGCCGCTCGAGCTCCCCCGACAGACCCTGACCACGCGGGCGTGCTGGTACACGGTGCCCAGGGTCGCGCTGGAGCGGGCCGGACTCGGCACGGCACGAGTGCTCGGCGCGGTGCATGCAGCCGAGCACGCGCTCATCGGCCTGCTCCCGCTGTTCGCGATTTGTGACCGATGGGACGTCGGTGGCGTCTCGATGGCGATGCACCCCCAGACCGGTGAGCCCACGATCTTCGTCTACGACGGGTACCCCGGCGGCGCCGGCATCGCCGAGCTGGCGTTCGGCGCGCTCGACCGCCACCTTTCGGCAACGCGTGAGCTCGTCGACGGTTGCGGGTGCGACGACGGTTGCCCGTCGTGCGTACAGTCACCCAAGTGCGGGAACTGGAACGAGCACCTCGACAAGGACGCGTCACTTGTCGTGCTGCGTGCGCTCACGAATACGGGTGAAGTGGCGCTCGCTCGACCGGCATGAGCGACGTACGGACGCCAGGAGCAGGGCGCCGCGTCGCGCGGGGCCTGGTGATTCTTGCGAGCGCGGCGGCAATCACGCTCGCCGGCTGCGGCGGAGGCTCGAGCGGCAACGCCAAGAACGACACCACCACCGTGGCGCCGGCTCCGGTGTACACCGAGCAGGACACGACGATCACGGTCGCCAAAGGCAAGCACTTTGCGATCAAGCTCGACTCGAATCCGAGTACGGGGTTCACCTGGGCCGTCGTCGCGATCATTCCCGCTGACCAGTTGCACTCGTTCGCACCGGTGTACTCCGCACCGAAGAAAGCGCGGCCGGGCCAAGGTGGAACGCAGACCTTCGACTTCTTTGCGGTGACGCCGGGCACGACCGAGCTGACGCTCGGCTACGAACGCGTCGGGTCAGCCCCCGCGAAGACAGCGACGTTTCACGTGACCGTGCGCTAGCCGGCCGTCGGCACGCCGCGACTCGTTCCCGTCGCGGGCGCGCGTCTCCACCGAGTTATCGGCTCCTCGCGCCCAAAACTCCAGCGCGTGATCTCGCGGCGCGTGGCACAGGGCGCGCACGCGCGGCCGCCATCCGCATTGGATTAATGGGTTCAGCGACAGCTGTGCCGTTGCGCTCGGAAACGCCTCGCGCGAGGCTGCGTACGGCTGAAGGAAGGGGTGGACGTCTTGCGCCGGCATGTGCTCGTCGTCTTCGTGATGGCGGTGGTGGCCGTCGTCGTGTCGGCCCCGCGGGCCGGAGCCGCGCGCGGCGACTCGACGAGCAACGACCGTCGCATCAGCGTCAGTGGCGCCGTCGTGGTCGCCCAGGGCGAGGTGGTGGACGGTCCCGTGGTCTCAGTCGACGGGCCGGTCACCGTCGATGGCACCGTGAACGATGACGTCTACGTCGGTAGCGGCCGCCTCGTAGTCCGCGGGCATGTGACTGGCGACATGCTGGTCGTGCATGGCGATGTGCTGATCACGGGCCGCGTCGGTGGCGACGTAGTCGCGCTCGACGGTCGCGTCACCGTGCGCGCGGGGGCGTCCGTGCGAGGCGATGTCAGGTCGCGTCACGAACCGACTGTCGCTCCCGGCACGGTGCGCGGCAAGGTGAAGAAGCTGGACGTCACGAATCTCTTCACCGGATTCCTGATCGCGTTCCTCCTCTACCTTTGGCTGGCAGTGACAGTGTCAGTCGCGCTCTTTGGTCTGCTCTTCGTGCTGGTATTCCCCCGCGCCGCCGACACCACCGCGGTCGCAGGACGCAGATTTTGGCCGACGCTCGGATGGGGCGCGTTGATCGGCATTGTCGGTCCGATCCTCGGCGTGCTGATGCTCGTGACCATCATCGGCATCCCGCTCGGACTTGGGATCCTCTCCGCCTTCAACGTTCTCGCGCCCCTCGGCTACGTCGCCAGCTCGCTGGTCCTTGGCCGGCTCATGGTCAAAGGCACGACGATGGCGTCACGCATCGGTGCGTTCTTCGCAGGCTTCGGCATCCTGCGCGCCGCGGCGCTAATCCCCGGCCTTGGCTTCATCGTGTGGTTCCTCGCCTGCATCTATGGGCTCGGCGCGCTCACGCAGGCCGCTTGGCGCGCCGGACGAACGCGCGTCCCCGACGTGCGGGCCGCCGCACCGCTCGCTGCCGAGGCAGCTCCGCGCGGGGAAGACGCGATCCCCGCCGCCACCGGAGTGTCCGCCGCAACGGAACCGCCGGCAAGCACCACACCAACAACGCCGACCACCGACGAATAAGTGGTCGGCGCTGGGCATTCAGGACTCGTCCACCGTGGGCCAACTCCTCCACGGGCTGTTCACCCAGAGCGCCATCTACGTCGTCAATCCCAGCGGTCCGGCAACCGCGGTGCCCTGGTAGATCTGACCCGGGCCCAACCGAGCTGACGCTCGGCGGGCCCAAGCGAGTCGATACTCAACTCGCCCCATGTGGTGATCAGGACTTCGCCTGAGGTCGACCTGAGCGTCCGTGAACCCCTCACGTTCGACGACCTTCTCGAAGATCTCGTCGATACGCGCTGATCCTCCTGGCTCCTTCAGCGCCTCGAGTGCCGTAGGGTCGACATCGTCGCCCCTTGGAGGCCGCGATGGCCGGTGGTCTGCACGTGAACGACGCCGACGCGTTGACCTGGTCGATCGAACGCGGACCGCTCCTGCGTTCCACGATCTGCTGCGTCGTGGTACTCGATGGGCTGCCCGACTGGGACCGCTTGGTCGAGCGGATGGATCGCGTGAGCCGGCAGGTCCTGGGGTTCCGCCACCGGCTCACCGAGGTCCCGCTGCGGCGGTTGACGCCGCCGCAGTGGGTCGTCGACCCCGACTTCGACCTGTCGTTCCACGTCCGGCGCGCCGCAATCCCCGCGCCCGGGGACCTCGGGACGCTGTTCGACCTCGCCCGCATCGCAGCCATGGCGGGCCTCGACCGTGACCGCCCCTTGTGGGACCTCACCGTCATGGAAGGTCTCGCCGGCGGCGGGGCCGGCGTCGTCGTCAGGCTTCACCACATCCTCAGCGACGGCGTCGGCGGGATGCAGATCGCCGCGCTGCTGTTCGACCTCGAGCGGGAGCCCCGTGACCTCGGCCCGATGCCTCCGGTGCCGTCGGGAACCGTACCGACGGGCATTGACCTCCTACGCGACTCAGTCGCGTTCAACATCACCCGCGCCGGACACGCGGCCACTCAGGTCGCCCGCGGTGCGATCACCGGCGCCCGGCGCGCGCTCCGAGAGCCCACGGCTCTGCTCGCGGACGTACGCGAGACCCTCGCCGCCGCGGGTCGCGTGGCCGTGCAGAGGCCCGAAGCGCTCTCGCCGGTGATGACGGCACGGCACGGCTGGTGGCGCTTCGACACCCTCGACGCGCCCGTCGACGGGCTCCGCGCGGCGGCGAAGCGCGCCGGGGGTACCGTCAACGACGCGTTCATCGCCGCCATCGTCGCCGGTCTCGCTCACTACCACGAGCGCCACGCAGCGACCGCGCCGACACTGCACGCCACGATGCCGATCAGTCTGCGCCGCGACGGCGATCCGATCGGGGGCAACCACGCGAGCGCCGCCCGCTTCACCGTTCCCGTCGGGTCGCCCGGGACCCCGATCCGAGAACGGCTCGCCACGATCCACGAGATCGTCGCGACCGCACGCCGTGACGCGACGACGCCGCTCTCGAATCTCGCCGGTGTGATCAACGTGCTCGGTCCGCAGTACGCGGCCGGGATGTTCAAACACGTTGACTTCCTGGCCAGCAACGTCCCCGGCATCGACGTGCCGGTCCATCTCGCAGGCGCCGAGGTGCTCGCGTTCTACGGGTTCGGTCCTCCCTTCGGCGCCGCTATGAACGTCACGCTGGTCTCATACCGCGGCACCGCCTTCATCGGCGTGAACAGCGACGCGGCGGCGGTGCCCGACCGCGAGGTGCTCGTCGAGTGCCTACGCGCCGGCCTCGCCGAAGTGCTCGCCATTCCGGTCGAGGGCGGAATGGTCAGCGGTCTGGAGCCATGAGGGGAGGCGCAGTGAGTCAACGGGCACCGAACGATCGAAACCGACGGGCTGATCGATCCGGCGAGCAGAGCGAAATGGTCGGCGCTGGGCATTCAAGACTCGTCCACGGTGGGCCGGCTCCTCCACGGCCTGCTCACCCAGAGCGCCATCTAGGTCGTCAATCCCAGCGGCCCTGCAACTGCAGTGCCGTGGTAGCGGCGGCCCGGGCGCAATCGAGCTGACGTTCGGCGGCCGCGTTCACGGCCTGCACACCGCACAGTTCGCGTCGACCTCCGCGCGCGAATGCGCGCGCGCCGGACCCATGATGGGTCCGAGAGCGCTGACGCGCACTTCCACGACCACGTCGGCCACCGAACCTGTACAGCTGCACCGCACCAGCGCCGCGTCGTTGTGTCCGGCGGTCTCACGGGCGGCCGCAACCGCCGCGGCCGGCCCTCGCCCGAGAGCAAGCGAATCGGCGGCGGCCAGCGCGGCCGCGTCGGCGGCGGTCTCGGCGCGCCCTTTGGCAATCATCGCGCCGCCGAGGCGACCGGCAGCCGTCGCCAGCACGAGCCCGAGGACAAGGACCGCGATCATCACCACGCTGACCGAGCCGCGCTCGCGACTCGCCGGCACCGGCTGCGTCACCGCTCGACTCGCATCACGGCTTTGGCATGGAGCATCGGATCGGGAAAGAGCACGCCGACGAGCGGCAGCGATGTGATCGAGCGGTACTTGACCTCGACGGTGACCTCGCTGCCGACACGCCCGCGAGGCCCGACGGTGACGGCGGCTCCGGCGAGCGTGTGCCGCGCGGCGGTCACCGCGCGACCCGCATCGCTATCGACGCTGGCTGCACGCGCCGCCTCTCGCGCCGCATGCACGACGGAAAGCTCGTCGCGCACAACCAGCGCAACCTGGATGATCGCCAGCGCGGCGAACACGATCAGCGGTATCAGCAACGCGAACTCGACCGTTGCCTGCCCACGTTCGCCGCGCGCCCGTGTGGGCGCGCGGCGAACGTCGGTGCCGTTCAGGGAAGGACCTTTCCGATGATCTTGTCGAACAGACTGCCGATGGCGTGGCTCTTCGTTGCCCACGTCAGGAGCAGCGTCGCAACTGCCGCCGAACCCAGAATGACGAGCGCGTACTCGGCTGTGGTTTGGCCGAGCTCGACGTCGTTCTGGATACGGATGGTGACGCGCCGACCAAGGTCGGCGAGACGACGGAACATGTGGATCCTCCTCGAATACGTGAATGGATCGGGGAGGTGCGGGGGGAGTTAGAGGTGCGCCACGCCGTTGAGCAGCGTGGGCACGACCGTGAGCAGCCCGAAGGCAGGCAGGACCAGGAAGATCAGGGGGAACAGGAGCCGCACCGGTACGCGCCGCGCATGTGCTTCGGCTCGACGCCGCAGGGTTGCCCGTTGCTCGTCGGCAAGGCGCGCCAGGGCAGGGCCGGCGGGCGCTCCGAGGCGGTCGGTGACGAGCAGCGCATCGGCAAGCGCCTGGAGGCTCGGCTCGTTGTCGACGAGGTCGCCCAGCGCGTCGTCGAAGCCCACGTTGAGGCTGCATGCACCGACAACATTGGTGAGCAGCGCGGCGAAACAAGGTGGGGCCCACCTCGCTGTGGCCTCGACCGCGAGGAACGGCGTGCAACCCGCGCCGACGGCGACGCCGAGGAGATCGAGCGTGACCGGCAGCTCCCGTGCGAGCGCAGCCCCGGCGCGGCGCGAGCGCCGGCGTCGCCCCAGTGCACCCGCGACCCGCGCGACGGGGCCGAGCGCGGTGCGGAGACGCGCCCGCACATGGCCGAGCCGGGCGCGGGCCGCGCCGGTTTCGCCGGTGCTGAGCACCGGGGCACGCAGGGCTGCGGTGCGCATGACCGTGGACCGGCGCCCGGCGGAGCGCGCCAACGGCGTGGCAACAACGACAGCCCAGCCCGCGCCGAGCACCCAGGGGGCGATGCCGGCGAATCGATCGATGGTAAATGCCGTCATGGCTCCGCCGTCACGATGCGGTGCATCCACCATGCGCCCAACGCCTCGCAGCCGAGCCCCACGACAAGACAGACCCGCCCGAGGCCGGTGGCGAAGAGCACCGTCGTCGAGGACGGATCGACAATCGCGGAGAAGCAGAGGAAGCCGACCGGGCCGAACCCCACGACCAGAGCCGAGAGGCGCGCTTGGGCGGAGAGCGCCGTGGCCTCGGCCACCGCGCCCTGGCGCTCGCGAAACGAGCGCGCCAGCGAGTCGAGCGCGTCGGCGGACCGGCCTCCGAGCGATGACGCAACCGCGAGCGCGCCGGCGGCCGCGCGCACGTCGGGGAGGGGACGCTCGGCCGGCCAGATCGCGAGGGCACCGCCGAGGTCGAGCCCGAGCTCGGTGCGGACTCGTACGCGACCGAGATCGGCGGCCAGCGGACTGTCGCCGTCGGCAAGCGCGGCGACCCCTTCGACCACGGTGCCACCCGCGCGGAGCTGGGATCCGATGAGCTCGAGCGCACCGGGCAACGCGAGCTCGACGCGCCGTTCGCGACGCCC
>DASVIY010000312.1:0-4629 GCA_036386195.1 Acidimicrobiia bacterium
CGCGTGCGGAACAGTTCGAGCGGAAGATCACTCCAGGTAGCAGGCAACACGCACAGCAGGAACCGACCAGGAGGACATCACATGAAGTGCAAACGCTCATTCGTCGCGGCCGCGGCCGCGGCCGCGGTGCTCGGCAGTGTCGCGGTGGCCGGCTCGGCCTCTGCGGCAGTGGAGCCCGGGGCGGCGAAGACAGCGAAGGCCGCCGCGTGTTCCGACACCTGGCCCGCCTCGGTGCAAGGTCGACCCATCGGCCTGAATGCCGGCGACACCGGCGGCGTGTATCTCTGGCACGACGGCAGCGGCTGGCACCTGCGCGTGACGCACAAGGGTGACCACGAGCACTCGTTTACGGGAGCGATTGCCACGAAGGGCAACCTCGCCGTCCGGCGGGTCGCCGACGAGCAGGCTGACAAGGCCGGCGTCACGGGCGGCGGTCACGCCCTGTGGTTCCGCTTCCAGAACTACGGCCGCATGGATGGCATCGACTTCCGCAGCACGTGTGCGCCGTCGATTCACATCGAGTTGCGTGGTGACGGCCACAACTTGCCCGCGAGCCGGGTGTTCGTGGGCCGCAACGACACGCACCCGGCGAACGTGCCGTTCACGATCGCCCGCACGAGCTGACCCGATCGTCATATCCAAGAGGGGGGCGGCCCCGGCGTATCAACGCCGGGGTCGCTTCGCGGCAGAGCGTTGCCCGTGATCCGGGTGTGTTCCGCACGGCGAACAGCTTGCGATGCGTACACGGATCCTCGGAGCTGCAGCCGGGGGGCTCGGGCTGCCGGCAGCCGTTGGACTGCTCATCCCGATGGAGGCCGGGGTACCGATCCCGATACCCGACGATCTCGTGATGCTGGTGATCGGTGAGCGGGTCGGGGCCGGCCGGTTCTCGTTGTGGGCCGCGGTCATCGGTCTCGAGGTGGTCGCGATCGCGGGAACGGCGCTGTTGTTCTTCGCGTGCCGCGGACCTGCGTACGCGGTCGTGCGCCGCCTCGGCCCCCGCATCGGCCTCACGACCGAACGCCTCGACCGGGCGACGGGGGTCGTCGAGACACGTGGCCGCACTGCGCTCGCGATCGGGCGGACCACGCCGGGCATGCGCACGATCACCGTCATCGCCGCCGGCGCATCGGGTATTCGCACCCGCAACGCGCTCCCTGCGCTCATCGTCGGCAGCAGCATCTTCGTGCAGCTGCATCTGGTGCTGGGCCTCATCCTCGGCCCGGCCGCCGTCGACGCGTTCGATCAGTTCAAAGGACTGGCGGTGCTCGCTGCGGTGGTGCTCGTCGTGGGCGCGGCGGTGTTCTGGATCGTGCGCCGCGGACGGCGGGGAGGGGCGCGGGCGTGGACAGAGGCGGCGTGTCCGGTGTGCCTCGTCCTTGCGAGCGTCAGCGGCGAGTCGTCGCAGCCCGCTGCAGACGAACGGGTCTGGAGCCCTTAGAACGTAACGCTTCGTGACAGACCCGGTGATGACGTAGGAAGATTGCGGGCGTGGAACCGCCCGACGACGAGCCGACCGTACGGCTCGAACGCTGGAACGGGCCGTGGGCTCCCGACGATCCCGACGCCAACTTCAAGGCCGAGATCGCGCTCTACTCCCGCGTCGACCCCATCGGCACGATCCGAGGCTTGAGCGAGAACATCGACGTGCCCGTGGGAGCGCTGTGCCGTTACGTGCTCGCGCGCTGGGCAACCGGCGGCAGCGGGGGCCTGCTCGAGCTCGGACCGACAATGGTGCACCGTCTGTCTGCGGTGTGCGAAGCGGCAGAAGCCCAAGGCACCGGCGAAGCCCGGCTGGCTGCGTATGCCGCGTTGCGCGACATGGTGTCGTGGCTCCGGCTTCCGCTCGATGACCCGTCCGTCTACGGCGACGAGCCTCGCCGGGGATGAGCTCGCACGAGCACCACCACCACGACGGTCACACCCACCACCACACCGGCGGAATCATCGCCTGGGTCAAAGGCATCTTTGGCGTGCACTCCCACGACTCGATCGATCAGATCGACAATGTGCTCGAGGGCAGCCGGGAAGGGATCCGCGCGCTGAAGATCTCGCTGGTAGTCCTCGGCATCACCGCGATCGGCCAAGCCGTCGTCGTCGTGCTCAGCGGCTCTGTCGCGTTGCTCGGCGACACGCTCCACAATTTCGCCGACGCGCTCACGGCGTTGCCGCTCTGGGTCGCGTTCACGCTCAGCCGGCGAGCGCCCGACGAGCGGTATACGTACGGCTACGGCCGCGCCGAAGACATCGCCGGCATCGCGATCGTTCTCGCTATCGCCGCGTCGGCGGTCCTCGCGGGGTACGAAGCGATCCAACGCCTGGTGCACCCGGTCGATGTCCGCAATCTCGGGTTGGTTGCATTGGCGGCCGGGTTGGGATTCGCGGGCAACGAGGTCGCCGCGCAGTACCGCCTCCGTACGGGTCGCCGGATCGGTTCCGCAGCGCTCGTCGCCGACGGGCTCCACGCCCGCACCGACGGCCTCACCTCGCTCGCGGTGCTCGTCGGTGCCGGCGGCGTCGCGCTCGGTTTCGAGAGAGCCGACCCGATCGTCGGCCTGTTCATCACGCTGGCGATCGTGGTCGTGCTCAGAGGCGCAGCCCGGACCATCTACTACCGGCTGATGGATGCGGTGAGCCCCGAGCTCGTCGAGGAGGCCCGCAACGTCGTCGTCCATGTGCCCGGCGTTCAGCGCGTCGACACCCTCCGCTTGCGCTGGGTCGGTCACCAGCTCCACGCCGAAGTCGAGGTCACCGTCGCCGACAACCTGTCGCTCGAGCGCGCGCACGGGATCGCCAACGACGCGCACCACCAGCTCTTGCACCATGTTGGGCGCCTCACGACCGTGATCGTGCACCCGAGCCCCGCGGGGCACCCCGGTGTCGACCCTCATGCCGTCCTCAGAGAGCACGCCGCCGAGGAGGAGCAACGACAGCGTCGCCGCGCCGGACAGTAGTTTGTTGGTTCTCACGTTGACGAGGTAGAACTCGTGCGGCGGATCGTCCGCCTCTGAGGGAGGACCGGCTGTGCCAGAGAGCGTCTACAAGATCATCGAGTTGGTCGGCACGAGCACCGAATCATGGGAAAAGGCTGCAGCTGCGGCAGTCGAGAAAGCGGGCTCGAGCCTGCGTGACCTTCGCGTCGCCGAAGTGGCCCAGCTCGACGTCAACATCGAGAACGGCAGGGTCAGCTCGTACCGGGCGAAGGTGAAGGTCTCGTTCAAGTACGAGGACTGACACCTGGTCACTTGAACGCGCCGGTACCGCGCACGAAGAGGTGCCAGCCGAGCCAGGCCCAGCCGAGGAACAGCACAAGACGCACGGCGAGCGTGCGGGTAAACGCGCGCGTCGCCTGCCCGAGGGTGGGAAGAGAACGCGATCGCATCGTGATGACGCCGAACACCACGCCCGCTCCGACGATGAGCGCGAAGCCGGCGAACGTGAGCGTGCGCGACGTCATCGCTGAGTCGCCGGCGCGGGAGCGAAGAACAACCACCCGAGCGCGAGCCAGAGCGCGAAGATCAACGCGCGTCCGGGATGCGTGCTCATGATGCTGTCGGTGATGATGCTCAACGTCGGATGGTCGTACCGCGGCAACGAGAAGTACGCGATCAGCTCCCACGCAGCAGCAAGCGCGAAGAGGCCGGCCCAGATCGCATAGCCGAGTCGGCGGTTGTGCGCGGGCGTCGCGTCGACGGTGCGCGGCGCGCGCCGCCACAATGCCAACACCAGCGCGACCACGATAGGAATCGACACCGCGATTTCCATCGGCAACGTGAACGGGCGGTATCCGCCCGCGAACCAGGAGTAAACGAGCGCCCCGCCGATCAGCCCTGCCACGGCCCGCGTACTCATCCGCCGGCCGGTGATCGTCTCCTCCACGCACGGCAGTCTCGCGCCGAGCGGCGTTATGCGGGCTCCAAGCGCCTGCGCAGGCGACCGATCGGACGTTCCACGAGGCGATAGATCGCATAGGCGAGCAGCAACGACATGCCGAGGCCGATGGCGCCGCGAACGGCCTCGGGGAGCCCGGGGAATTGCTCCTCGAGCGTGAGCAGCACCGTGGCGTGCACGAGATACAGCGAGTACGTAAGCGTGCCCACGAAGGCGACCCAGCGCACGTTCAGCCACCGCATCATGGCCCATTGCGGATAACGGACGGCGCAGTAGAAGATCGCGTACAACCCGATGCCCTGGAGGCTGTAGCGGAGCGTCTCGCGGAAGTCAGGATTGCGGTACACGAGGCAGAAGAACAACAGCGCGAGGCTTGCGGGCAGCAACCAACGTTTCCACACCCGCTCGGTGAGCCACATGGGGTCGAGCATCGGATTGCCGTACACGCCCAACGCGCACCCGAACAGGATGCTGTCGATGCGGGTGTCGGTCGCGTAATAGGTGCGGAACACCGACGAATCGAGTCCGAAGACCAACACGCACCGCCAGACGAGCACGGCAGCGCAGATCGCGAGGATGACCCGGGCCTGATCGCGTCCGATGAGCTTTCCCTTGCGCATCCCGACGTAGAGCAGCGGGAACAGCAGATAGAAGTGCTCTTCGACGGCGAGCGACCAGTACACCTCGCTCCCGGGAGTGACGTGTCTGTTCGGATGGATGATCGGGAAGTAGTTGGTG
>DASVIY010000313.1:0-1920 GCA_036386195.1 Acidimicrobiia bacterium
GGGCGATGAGGTGACCCGCGAGCGTGGATGTGTGCTCGCCTCGACCAGGGTACTCGACGGGTATGGACAACTCGAACAGGGGGTGATCGTGCCGATGCGTGGAGAGACTGATCGCATGGGGGCCGATGGTCTGTACGGTCACGGCGAAGACCGCACCATCCTCGAAGTGCTCGCCGGTCTCGAGGCGCGGGGGTTCACCGGCCAGTTCGTGCCGCGAGCGGGCGCGCAGGTGGAGTGCATCGCCTGTGACGAGCGGTCGCCTGCCGATCACACGTTGTTACGCCACCTGTGCCGGCTCGAAGGGGATTCCGATCCGGCCGACATGCTCGCGGTGGTCGCGCTTGCGTGCCCGCACTGCGACGCGCTCGGCACCGCGGTGCTCGGCTACGGCCCCGAGGCCTCCGACATCGACGCCGAGGTGCTCTCGGGTCTCGAGGACGGGCGCACCAACTGAGCCGCAGTTGCGCTCACCAGGGCATCGCCACGCCGCCGTTGGGCCGGATGATCTGCCCGGTCACGAACGACGCCGCGTCGGACACGAGATAGAGGATCGCGCCGGCGATGTCCTCGGGTGTGCCCACGCGCCCGAGCGGCGCCATCGCGCCGAAGCGCTTCTTGTACGCCTGGAACTTCTCCTCGTCGACCTCGCCGGTGTCGTCGACGAAGTTGTGGCGGGAGAACCCGGTGAGGATGATGCCCGGTGCGAGCGCGTTGACGCGAATGCCCTTCGGGCCGGCTTCGACTGCGAGCGTCTTCGTGAGCATCGCGACCGCGGCCTTCGTCATGCCGTAGCAGGCGAGCGTGGGCGCGGGTGTGTCGATGGCGCCCGACGAGATGTTGACGATGTTGCCCGACCCTTGCGGCACCATCACGCGCATCGCGGCCTGACAGCCGTAGAACACGCTCTTGAGGTTGATGGCGAGGATGCGCTCGAACTCGTCGTCGGTCACCTCGGTGACCATCTTGTTGTGGGGCACGCCGGCGATGTTGGCCATGATGTCGACTCGGCCATACTCGCCGACCGCCCGCTCGACGAGCGCGTCGACGTCAGTGCGTTGCGTCACATCGGTACGCACTGCCAGGGCGTTGCCACCTTCGGCGATGATGCCGTCCGCCGTGTCCTGCGCACCTTTCTCGTCGATATCGCCGAGCACGGCGGTGGCGCCGACGCTCGCCAGCGACTGCGCGGTCGCGCGCCCGATACCGCTGGCCCCCCCGGTGAGCACGGCCACCCGGCCGGAGAGGTCGTAGGCCTGCAAGGCATTCGTCATCGGAGTGTGCTCCAGTGGTTGTGCGTCACCCGGGCGCGTCCGGCGGTCGGCCAGACGGCCGCGTCAGAGACTACGTGTGGGGCGGAGTACCGTTCGTAACAGGCTCATGACGAAACTGACGGTCGTATCGTTCAACACCCACGCAGGGCTTTACGCACCAAGTGGTCTTCACGGCTGCCCCCCGTACGACCTCGAGCAGGTGTTGCGCGACTTCGAGGCCGACGTGATCGTGCTGCAAGAAGTGTGGCAGCCCGACGACGACGTGAGCCCGGTCGAGAAGGCAGCGGCCGCCAGGGGCGAAGAGCTGCACACCGTCTCGCTGGGCCGCGCGGTCCGCACCGATCGTGGTCCACGCCTGCGCCTTCCGGGCGCGGGAACAGGGACCGTCAGCGTCGCCGTGCTCACGCGCTATCCCGTCGTGAGCAGTGCCGAGTTGCCCGTCGGGCGCGTGCTGGGCGATCCGGCCCTCGATCGGCGCGCGCTACGTCTCGGTGTTGACGTCGACGGGACGACCGTCGACGTCGTCGCGGTGCACCTGACCTCGCGCCTGCCGCACGGGCCGCCGATCCAGATGCGGCGCCTGCGCACCCAGCTCCCTGACGGCGCCCGTCCGGCAATCGTCGCGGGCGACTTCAACTTTTGGGGCCCG
>DASVIY010000314.1:0-3640 GCA_036386195.1 Acidimicrobiia bacterium
CGCCAGGACCCGCGACGTGCTCCACGACGAGATCGAGCGGCTGTGGCGCGACACCGGTCTCACGATCATTTTCGTGACGCACAACGTGCGCGAAGCGGTGCGCCTCGGTGATCGCGTCGTGCTGCTGTCGAGCAGGCCGGGGCGAGTCGCGGCCGAGTGGCAGGTCGACATTCCGCGGCCGCGCCGGATCGAATCGCACAGCGTCGCAGACCTCTCGGCCGAGATCATGGGCAGTCTGCGCGAGGAGGTACGGCGCCATGGCACTGTTTGAGTCCGGCGGGTCGAGCGCGCAGCTTCTCCAAGCCGAGGTCAGCGGTCTCGACGCACTCGACCTTCCGGTGCCGTCGCGACCCAGTCGAGTCGCGACCCTCTGGGCGGCGACATGGCCGAAAGTGTTGGCGGTCGCATCATTCCTCTTCATCTGGCAACTCGTGGTGTGGAGCGGGTGGAAACCGAAGTCGGTGCTTCCCGGACCGGTCACGGTGTTCAACACGATCACCGACGAGTGGGACACGCTCTGGGATGCCACGGTCACCACAGTGGTTTCGGGCGTGAAGGGCTTCCTCGTCGCGCTCGCGCTCGGCACGGTCATCGGCGCGCTCGTGTCACAGATCCGGGTGCTGCGCGCCGCGGTCGGTTCGCTGATCACGGGGCTCATGACCATGCCGTCGGTCGCGTGGGTACCGCTCGCGCTCCTGCTCTTCAGCAACGACCCGAGGCAGATGGTCCTGTTCGTCATCCTCCTGGGGGCGGTGCCGTCGATCGCGAACGGCCTCATCACCGGGATCGACAGCATCCCTCCGGTGCTGCTGCGTGCCGGGCGCGTCATGGGTGCCGGACGCTGGAGCGCATTTCGCCACGTGGTACTCCCCGCCGCGTTGCCATCGTTCGTGGGCGGGTTGAAGCAAGGGTGGGCGTTCGCGTGGCGCAGCCTGCTCGCAGCCGAGATCATCGCCACCATCCCCGGGCAGGTTTCGCTCGGCGGTCTGCTGCACAACAGCCAGGAGACGGCCGACGCCGCGGGTGCGATGGCCGTGATGGTCATGCTGTTCGTCGCCGGCGTCACGATCGACGCGCTCGTCTTCAGTCAGGCCGACAAAGCGATCCGGAAGCGATACGGCCTGATCGACGAGGCGACGAAGTAGCGCCCGGGTCTAGCCGTAGACGTTGACGCTCGAGTCGAGGCCGCGCGGCACGGGATCGGCGCGGCCGGTGGCCGCGAGCACGAACGCGAGCGCATCGCCGGTGACGCGCCGGCCTTCGCCGCCGTTGATGGGAATGTCATCGAACCCGTCGAGCGCCAGCGTGGCCGGCCCCCAGTCGCGGACCTCGAGGCGCAGCGCGACCTGGTCGAGTGCAGCAAGGAGACCCGGACCGCGCTTCGGCCGGTGATGCAGCGCGGCGAGGATGTCTTCGTGGTGCATGTAGGTGTCGTACCAGAGCGCCTCGACCGCCGCGCCGAGCGTGCCGGGCAGCCCGGTGGGCGCGGGCGTGGCCCACGCCTCGTCGTCGAACGCGTCCAGCAACACATCTGCCGCCTCACCCGCCTCCTCGAGCTCGTCGGCGAGCTCCGTGAGGAGCTTGGCGTCGCGCTCGGCAACGTGACGGCTCGTCATCTCGGGCGTGCCCTGACCGCCGACATTCCCGGCCACGATGTCGGTGAGCTCGCCCGCAACATGCGACGCCACCGCCCGGACACTCCACCCTTCGCATCGAGTCGGAAGGCCACCGTCGTCCTCCCAGAGGCTACGAAGCAACTGGATGAACTCGGCGCGCTCGGCCGGGAGCCCGACGACGATCTCTTCACGCGACAGCAACATCTGGCGCGGCTCGGTCACGCGCGTTCACGTTCCTCGACGGCAACGGTGTGCATCACATCACCCACCTCGATCGACTGCGCGGTGTCGACACCTTCGACCACGTTGCCGAAGAGGTTGTAGTCCTTCGTCAGCTTGGTCGTGCAGTCTTCGATGCAGATGAAAAACTGCGAACCGTTGGTATCGGGACCCGCGTTGGCCATCGCGACCGCGCCGAGCGTGTACTCGCCCTTGACCGGCTCGTCCTTGAACTTGTAGCCCGGTCCGCCACGCCCGGAGCCCTCGGGACAGCCGCCTTGCGCGACAAAGCCGGGCACCACGCGATGAAAGGTGAGCCCGTCGTAGTAGCCCTGGCGCGCGAGCCCGACAAAGTTGTTGACGGTGTTGGCGGCGAGCTGCGGGTCGAGGTCCATCACGATCGGTCCGCGGTCAGTGGTGATGGTGACCCGGTAGACCTTCGATCCGTCGATCTGGTACTCGGGCGGCTCGGTCACGGGAGCTCCTCGGCGCTAGCGGCTGGTGCCAGAAACCGTAGTCGCGGTCGGCGCCGGCGCTGCCGCCTGCGCCAGCACCTGGCGCGCGGCGTCGCTGTACTGGCCGCCGGGCGCGAGCACGAGGTACCGCTGCGCGTCGTTGATGGCACCCGCCGCGTCGCCGAAGGCGTCGAGCCGCGCGATGGCGCGGTAATACCGCACGTCGGCGTAGCTCGGGTCGGCCGCGACCGAGAGGTCGAAACGCGCCCTCGACTCGTCGAGCAGCTGCTTCTGTTGCGCGGCATCACGCGTCTGTTGCGCGGTGAGATAGAGGATCCGACCGGCCTGCGCCTGCGCGATCGCGTTCGCAGGGTCGCGCCGCGCGGCTTCGGCGTACTGCTCCAACGCGCCGGGCAGGTTGCCGTCGCGCTCCAGAAGCTCTGCGTACGCCAGGCGTGCCTTGCTGTCGCCCGGGTTGCGCTTCACCGCGCCCTCGAGCTGCGCGCGGAGCTGCGCGGCGGTTGCGGCTGCGCTGCCTCCGCTCGATGCGCTCGAGCCGGCGCCGGTGTTGCCGGAGCCGGTCTGGCCGGGAAGGCGCGCCCCGAGCGCGGCTGCGAGCGAGACGCCGGCGACGACCGCGAACGCAACGATGGCTGCGATCACGAATACACGTCGTCGCAACGGCAGCGGCTCCGGACGGGGACGGGCGTCGACACCGTCGCGCATCGCCCGGATCGTGGCCGCAGCGCGAGCGGTGTAGTCGTCACGCAGCTCCCGGTACGTGTCGTCGTCGACGTTGCCCGCCGCACGCTCCGTCTCCAAGTCATCGAGCGATCGCAGGAGAAAGTCGCGTTCGTCCTCGAGCGCCTCGGCGTCGGGACGCGAATCGAGGTCGCTCACCGCTGGTCAGTCGGGCTGCGCATCGACTCGACCAACCGGCGGTCCGCGTCGGTTGCCTGCAAACGGGGTTCGCGGCGCCAACGGCGGAGCGCGATGACCAGTCCCCCAGCCGCCGCGACGAACGCGGCGACGGGGAGCGCCCACACGATCAGCCCGATTCCCGTGGCTTCGGGCTTCAGCAGGATCGACTCGCCGTAGCGGTCGACGTAGGCCTGACGGATCTGCGCGTCGCTCTCACCGTGCGCGATCCGGGCCGTGATGTCGGCGCGGGCGGCGCGCGCGGTGGTCGAGTCGCTGTCGCCCATCGAGAGGCCCTGACATTCGGGGCACTTGATCTCGGCGGCGAGGTCGCGCCGTCGCTGCACGGCCGTTCGCTGCCCACCACGCGGCCACACAGTGATCGCGACGGCGACGACCACGACCAGTCCGAGCGCGAGCCACGGCCACCAC
>DASVIY010000315.1:0-3257 GCA_036386195.1 Acidimicrobiia bacterium
GTGCAGGCGGGACGCCACGTCTTCTCGCTCGACTTCCGCGGCCACGGCGACAGTGACCGCTCCCCGACCGGGTACCACTGGGAGGGCTTCGCCGACGACGTGCTCGCCGTGATCGACGACCTCGGTCTCGCGCATGAACCCACATTGCTCGCGGCCGGTCACTCGAAGGGCGCCGCCGCGCTGCTCCTCGCCGAAGCGCGCGTGCCCGACACGTTCGCCCGCCTGTGGTGCTACGAGCCGATCATGGTGCCCGGCAAGGAACCGCTGGAACCCTCGCTCGACAATCCTCTTTCGGCAGGGGCACTCAAACGGCGCTTCGTCTGGGACTCCCCCGACGAGGCATTCGCCGCGTTCTCGGCGAAGCCTCCGCTGAATGCGCTCACACCCGACGCACTCCACGCGTACATCGAGTACGGGCTGCGCGCACGCGTCGACGGCCGCTACGAGCTGAAGTGCCTGCCCGAAGACGAAGCCGCGATGTTCTCGATGGGCCTCGCGCACAGCGCGTACCAGCGACTCGACGAAGTCCACTGCCCCACAGTGATCGCGTGTGGCGAGCACTCCAACGCCATCGGTCCGGCTCTCGCGGAGCAGCTGGCGGCACAGCTGCCGGACGGGCGCCTGGAGGTGATGCCGGGCCTCGGGCACTTCGGCCCGCTCGAGGATCCCGACGCGATCGTGGCGTCGATGCTGTGGTTCGCCGCCGCGACCGCCTGAGCGATGAGATTCGTCCCGCCATCGTTGCAACCCCTTGATCTGTTGGTCCCACTTGGGCCCGTAATGCCTTGAACGCACAGATACGGGGTTTCGTTGACGCGCGGGTGACGAAACTGCTCACAGAACCCATCGGCAGGCGGAGTCCCCGTCGCTGTCACACCCCGGGGTTACTGTCCGAGCATGGGTATCGCGCTGCCGGGATCACTGTCGCCGAGCTCCGTTTCGGCCTTCAAAGACTGTCCGCTCGCGTTCAAGTTCTCGTACCTCGACCGGCTCCCCGAGCCCCCGTCGGCCGCCGCGAGCAAGGGCACGCTCGTGCACCGCGCGCTCGAGCTGCTCATGTGCCGCGCGCCCTCCGACCGCACGCTCGACGCCGCGCTCGCGGATCTCGACACGGCTCGCGTCGAGCTCGCCGGCCATCCCGACTTTGCCGACCTCGATCTCTCCGAGGCCGAGTGGCGCAGCTTCAACACCGAAGCGGAGGTGCTCGTCCGGCGCTACTTCGAGTTGGAAGACCCGACGACGGTGCGGCCGATGGGCCTCGAGCTGAAGCTGAGCTGTGAGCTCGACGGCGTGCGTGTGCGCGGCGTGATCGACCGCCTCGAGCGCGATCCGGTCAACGGCGAGCTCGTGGTCACCGATTACAAGACCGGTTCGGTGCCGTCCGAGTTCCACGAGAGCAAGCGACTCAGTGGCGTCCATCTCTACGCGCTGTTGTGCGAGCGCATGCTCGGGGAGCGGCCCGCGCGCGTGCAGCTGCTGTACCTGTCGAAGCCGGAGGCGATCATCGCCCGGCCAACCGAGCAATCGGTGACCGCGGTCGTGCGCAAGACGAATGCGTTGTGGGACGCCGTGACGCGCGCGTGTGCACGCGACGACTTCCGGCCGAGCCCCGGGCCGCTGTGCAGCTACTGCACGTTCAAGCCCTACTGTCCCGCGTTCGGCGGCGAACCCGCCGAAGCGGCGGCGCTTCGCGGACCGGGCGCGGTGATCGAGCCCGCGCTCCCGCTCGTCGCCGGCTGAACGGCCGTAGGGCCGGCGGAACAACGCGCCCTCGCAGCCCGGTAGGCTCGTAGTCCCGATGCTTCGCGACCACATTCGCATGTTCGACGCGCGCGTCGATGCCTGGATCGACCGGCATCGAAGCCCTCCACTCGACCGCCTCTTCTACGGCTTGTCGAGCGCGGCCGACCACAGCTTGCTCTGGCACGCCGCGGGTGCGACGCGTGCCGCCCGTGCCGGCCAACCCGCTCTCGCCGTGCGATTCAGCGCCGCGCTCGGTATTGAGTCTGCGGTCACCAACGGCCCGATCAAGCTGCTCTTCCAGCGGGTTCGACCCGCACCCGACCAGGTCGACGGCCCGCTCCCGTTCGGGATGCGCCGGCCGATCACGAGCGCGTTCCCGTCCGGTCACGCGACAGCCGGTTTCATGGCCGCGTCGTTACTGGCGCGTGACTCCGATCTCGGGGTGGCGTGGTTCGGGCTCGCAGCGCTCGTGGCCGGCAGCCGGGTCTACGTGCAGATGCACTATGCGTCGGATGTGGTCGCGGGCGCCGCGCTCGGACTCGGCATGGGCATGCTGGCAAGGCGGCTGCTTCCGCGATGACCCATCGCCGCGGAATGTCGTACGCCGGCGCGGCGTTGCGCACTGAGATCGCAATCGTCCGGAGGACCACGTGACCCGCGAGCTTGCTGTGACGTTCGACTACCGCTGCCCGTTCGCACGCAACGCACACGAGGCGCTGATCACCGCGACACGGGAGGGCACCCTCGACATCGACGTGCGCTGGCTCGCCTTCTCGCTCGATCAGGCCCACATCGCCGAGGGTGAGCCCGCGATCTGGGACCGCCCCGACGGAGAGCGTGGCACGGGTGTGCTCGCGCTCGAATGGGGCATCGCGGTGCGCGACCGGTTTCCCGACGCGTTCCTCGACTTTCACTGGGCGATGTTCGCGGCCCGCCATGACGACGGCCTGCAGATCAAGGAAGAACGCGTCGTGCGCGACGTGGCCGCAGCGGCGGGCCTCGACGTCGACGCGGTGGCCGGCGAGGTCGCGAGCGGACGCCCGCTGAAGACACTCGCGGCCGAGCACATCGAAGCCGTCGACCGCTGGAATGTGTTCGGCGTGCCGACGTACATCGAAGGCGATAACGCGGTGTTCATCCGTTTCATGGACCGGAACAACGTCGAGGATCTCGAACGCGCGCTCGGGCTCCTTGATTGGACGAGATTCAACGAGTTCAAGCGCACGACGATCCCCCGCTGAGCCGCAGGTCCGCCACCCCCACTTGCGTCAGCCGTCTCCGCAGGCGACCCTTGGTCCCATGCGCATGACTGACACCGAGGCGATCATGTGGGTCGTAGAGAAGGATCCTGCCCTTCGCTCCGACTTCGTCAACATCACGGTGCTCGACGAAGTGCCGGACGAGCAGCGGCTCCGGGCGAAGCTCGAGGCGGCGCTGATCGACGTTCCCCGGCTCGCCCAGCGGGTCGTCAACCCACCGCTGCGCATTGCGCCGCCCGAGTGGCGCCACGACCC
>DASVIY010000316.1:0-9736 GCA_036386195.1 Acidimicrobiia bacterium
CAGATCAATCAGTTCGCCGACGCGACCGGCGATCACCAGTGGATCCACACCGACGTCGAACGCGCGAAACAAGGCCCGTTCGGCACGCCGATCGCGCACGGCTATCTCACGATGTCGCTCGCGAGCATGTTCCTGCCGCAGATCGCGGTGGTGCACGGGATCACCATGGGCCTCAACTACGGCGTCGACCGCGTGCGTTTCCCTTCGCCGGTGCCCGTCGGGTCGCGCGTGCGCGGTCGGGGCCAGCTGCTCTCGGCGACCGAGGTGCCGGGTGGTGTGCAAGTGGTGACACGGGTGACGATCGAGCTCGAGGGTTCGGAGAAGCCCGCGGCCCTCGTCGACACCGTGAGCCGCTACCTCACCTAGCCCCACCCACCGTTTGTGCAAAAGTGGCCCCTAGAGCGTCCGCTGGTGCACAAACGCACTCTGGCTCACGCGTCGAACGACCAGCGCGTCGCCGAGTCGGGGAACGCCTTCGTCCATCCGAAGGCCCGATGTGGCCGCACCCGGAAGAGGGGGTTGTTGTCGGGATCGGGTACCGGCTCCGTGTACTTGGCTTCGAACGCGTCGAGGAGCGGGCGCAGCTCGGTCGGGTCCGTCACCCGCGCGGCCGACCCTTCGACCACGACCGGGTCGGGCCCGTTCTCGATATGTACGACACAGCGTGCATCCGCCGACAAGTTGCGCGCTTTGCGCGACCTGCCGCCGGTGCTGAAGAAGAAGCAGTCATCCCGCCAGAGACCCCAGACCGGCATCGCGTGCGGCGCGCCGTCGCGACTCACCGTGGCCACCCAGTAGTCGTGCGCGGCGGCGAGCCGGTCGCGCGCCCACGACCATGACAGCAACCCGTCACCCTCGTCGGGTCCGGCGATCCCATACTCCGGCATGTTCGGCCGATCCGCCCGTGGTTCGGTCACCGCTACCTCCTCGTGTGTGACGAAGGTCATCGTGCGGGAAGCGTCAATAATTGAAATCGGCGGGGCCGAGTGGACGAAGATGGCGAGCCGCCCACCTCCATCCTTCCCTCCCCCGAAGGAGCGAGCATGTCGCTCGAAGCTCTGACCCGCTGGTGTCACCGCCGCCGCTGGGTGGTGCTGGTGGCGTGGATCGTTGTCTTCGTTGTCATGGGCGTGCTCGGCAAGACCGCCGGTGGCGAGTACAACCGCAGCTTCAGCCTGCCGGGCGCGGAGTCGCAGAAGGCCATCGACATGCTGAAGACGCGTTTCCCGGCGCGGGCGGGCGACACGTTCGATGTCGTCTACCGCGCGCCCGCGGGTGTCGCGAATCCTGCGGTGAAGGCCGACATGGAGAAGTTCTTCGCGCGGCTGAAGAGCCTCGCGCACGTCAAGGACGTGCAGAGTCCGTACGCGCCGGGCGGCGAGCGCCAGATCTCGCCCGACGGCAAGATCGCCATCGCCACGGTGCAGCTCGACGTGCAGGCCAGCGTTCCGTCCAAGGCGCAGATCGTCAAGTACATCGACGCGGTCAAGGCCGCGAACCACTCCGGCCTCCAAGTGGAGGCCGGCGGATTCGTGATCCAGCGCGGCGAGAGCGCCCCGCCCGGCGGCACCGAAGTCATCGGGCTCATCGCCGCGGTCATCATCCTGCTCATCGCGTTCGGCTCGGTGCTCGCCATGGGTCTGCCGATCCTCATCGCGGTCTCGGGTATCGGTATCGGTCTCGCGATCGTGGAGCTCCTCGCGCACGTGGTGAAAGTGCCGGAGTTCGCGCCGCAGGTTGCGGCAATGATCGGGCTCGGTGTCGGCATCGACTACGCGCTGTTCATCGTGACCCGGTATCGCGGCGGGCTCAGCAGCGGCAAGACGCCACTCGATGCCACGATCGAAGCCGCGACGACTGCCGGTCGCGCGGTGCTGTTCGCCGGCACCACCGTCATCATCTCGCTGCTGGGCATGTACTTCATGCGCTTCTCGTTCTTGAACGGCCTTGCGCTCGGCGCGTCGGCTGCCGTGCTCATGACGATGCTCGCCGCGGTCACGCTGCTGCCCGCGATGCTCGGCTTCACCGGCCGCGGCATCGACAAGTTCCGGGTGCCGTTCTTCCACCGTCGTGAGGGAAATCACCGCGAGACGATGGCGTACCGGTGGAGCCGCGAGGTACAACGCCACCCCTGGGTCGCGGGCTTGCTCGCGCTGTTCGTGCTCTTGGCGCTGGCCGTTCCGATGTTGTCGCTCCACTTCGGCACCGCCGACGCGGGCAACGACCTGCAGTCACAGACCACGCGTCACGCCTACGACCTGACGTCGGAAGGATTTGGTCCGGGATTCAACGGACCGCTCCTGGTTGCCGCCGACCTGCGGCACTCGGGTTCCTCAGGCGTGGTCGACCGGCTCGGCAACGCGCTCGAGGGCACCAAGGGTGTCGCGTCGGTCAAAGCGCCGCGCATCAACTCGAAGGGCGACGCGGCCATCATCACCGTGTATCCCACGACGTCGCCACAAGACGCGCGTACCGACAACCTCGTGCATCACCTGCGCAACGACGTCGTGCCGAATGCCATCAAAGGTACCGGCGCGGTGGTCAACGTCGGTGGTGATACCGCGATCACTGTCGATTTCAGCACTCGGATCGCGGACCGGCTGCCGTTCTTCATCGGCGTGGTGATCGTCCTGTCGTTCCTGCTGCTGATGACGGTGTTCCGCTCGCTGCTCGTCGCGTTGAAGGCCGCGGTCATGAACCTCCTGTCCGTGGGCGCCGCGTACGGCGTGATCGTGGCCGTGTTCCAGTGGGGCTGGTTCAAAGACTTTTTCGGGATCGAGAGGGGGCCCATCGAGGCCTGGGTGCCGATGATGTTGTTCGCGATCCTCTTCGGCCTCTCGATGGACTACGAGGTGTTCCTCATCTCACGCATCCGGGAGGAGTACCTGAAGAGCGGCGACAACGCAGAGGCCGTCGCGGACGGCCTTGCTGCCACTGCACGTGTGATCACCGCCGCCGCTGCAATCATGATCGCGGTGTTCCTCTCGTTCGCGCTCAGCGACGTCCGGGTGCTCAAGCTCCTGGGCCTCGGTCTCTCCGTTGCGGTGTTCGTCGACGCGACGCTGGTGCGGATGGTGCTCGTGCCGTCGACGATGGAGCTGCTCGGCAACGCCAACTGGTGGCTGCCACGCTGGCTCGATCGCCTGCTGCCGAACGTGCACGTGGAGGGCACCGCCTCGGCGGTGCCGGCAGTGGTGAGTGAGGAGCGCACACCCGAACCGGTGTGACCGCGGCCCACAATTTCATTCTTGTTCGCGGGGCTTAGCGGGGGCGCTGCCGGCGCACGCCTGCGATCGCGTACCACGCGGCCGCGATCACGAGCCACGAGCCGTTGACGACGACGCCCTGTGTGCGGCGGCGCAACACCCAGCCGAGGACGATGGCCGCCACCGCGAGCTCGTGGGCCACGAACCAGGTGGTACGCCGCTCCCGCACCACCGGGATCCACCGCGAGATCACGACGATCGCCACCGGATAGCCGATCCCGAACAGCACCTTCTCCTGCACGGGTGCGAATCTATAGCGCCCTCTGTGCGAGAGCCCGCGGATGACGGACAAGCGTCATCGAGGCTAGAAAGCAGAGTCCACGACGAAGGCGAGGGCGACATGACTGCACGGGGCCGATCGATCTGCGTGATCGCCGCGGTGGTCGCGCTCGCACTGGCGGCGTGCTCGTCGAGCGGGTCGAGCAAGGCGAAGCAGTCGACGTCGTCGTCCAAGTCGGCGACCTCGACGACGGCGTCATCGACGAAGGCCGCGGCGCCGAAGATCCAGCACGTCTTCGTCATCAACCTCGAGAACAAGAACTATGACCAGACATGGGGCCCGAATTCGCCCGCGCCGTACCTCTCGAAGACGCTCACCGCGCAGGGCGAGCTGCTCACGCAGTACTTCGGCATCGCGCACGTGTCGCTCGGCAACTACATCGCCCAGATCAGCGGCCAGGCGCCTGACCCCGCGACGCGGGCCGACTGCATCAACTACACCAACTTCAAGAGCACCGGTACGGGTCAGTACGGGCAAGCGCTGGGCGACGGTTGCGTGTACCCCGCGTCGGTGAAGACCGTTGCCGACCAGCTCACGGCGAAGGGCCTGACCTGGCGCGCCTACCAGGAAGACATCGCAAACTCCACCACTGAGCCGAAGACGTGCCGCCACCCGACGATCGACACGCCCGACCCGACCGTCGTGGCTCGCAAGGGCGACCAGTACGCGACCCGGCACGACCCTTTCGTCTATTTCCATTCCATCATCGACTCGCCGGCGTGCAGCAAGAACGTGGTCGGGCTCGATCGCCTCCAGCCCGATCTCGCGTCGGTCTCGAGCACGCCGAACCTCGCGTACATCACGCCCAATCTGTGTCACGACGGTCACGACGCACCGTGTGTCGACGGCCAACCCGGTGGGCTCGTGTCAGCCAACACGTGGCTGTCGCAGTGGGTGCCGAAGATCCTGGCGTCGCCCGCGTACAAGCAGAGCGGCCTGCTGATCGTCACCTTCGACGAGGCCGAGCTCGACGATTCGTCCGCTTGCTGCAACACGCCGCCCTCACCGAACGTGCCGACACCGGGCGGGGGACGGATCGGTGCAGTCGTGCTGTCCCCGTTCATCAAGGCCGGCAGCACCAACGCCACGCCGTACAACCACTACGCGTTCCTTTGTAGCGTCGAAAACCTGTTCGGCCTCAGCCACCTCGGTTTCGCCGGTGTGCCGGGACTCAAGTGCTTCGGGCCCGACGTGTACAACGCCAAGTCGTGACCGAAGGCGGGCGGCGGCTCCCGCTCGAAGACATCCGGATCATTGCCATCGAGCAGTTCGGCGCCGGGCCGTTCGGTTCGATGCAGCTGGCCGACCTCGGCGCCGACGTGATCAAGATCGAAGACCCGGGCACCGGCGGTGACGTCGGTCGATCGGTGCCGCCGTACGCGCAGGGCGACGACAACGGCGATAACCTCTTCTTCGAGGCGTTCAATCGCAACAAGCGCAGCGTGAGCCTCGACCTGTCGGTGCCGGCAGGGCGCGAGGTGTTCGAGCGCCTCGTGCGAGTCTCCGACGCGGTCTACTCCAACCTGCGCGGCGACGTGCCCGCGCGTCTGCGCATCCGCTACGACGACCTCGCGCCGTTCAACGCGGCGATCGTGTGCTGTTCGCTGTCGGGCTTCGGGATGACCGGGCCGCGCGCGGCCGAACCCGGATACGACTACATCTTGCAGGGCATGGCGGGCTGGATGAGCCTCACCGGCGAGCCCGACGGGCCGCCAACCAAGTCGGGGCTGTCGCTCGTCGACTTCTCCGGCGGGCTCGCGGCCGCATGTGCACTGCTCGCGGGCGTCCACGCGGCGCGACGCGACGGCGTCGGCACCGACTGCGACGTGTCGTTGTTCGACACCGCGATCGCGATGCTCTCCTATCCCGCGGTGTGGCACCTGACCGCCGGGTTCGAGCCGGTGCGCACGGCACAATCCGCGCATCCGACGCTCGTACCGTTCCAGAACTTTCAGACCGCCGACGGCTGGATCGTGGTCGCCTGCCCGAAGGAGAAGTTCTGGCGTCCGCTGCCCGAGGCGATCGGCCGTCCCGAGCTGGCCACCGACCCGCGCTTCGCCACGTTCGCCGATCGGCACGAGCACCGGGGCGAGGTGCTCGGGATCATCGCCGACGCGCTCCGCCGCGAGTCAGCCGCGCACTGGCTCGACGTGTTGACCGCCGCCGGCGTGCCGTGCGGGCCGGTGAACGACGTCGCCGCGGCGCTTGCCGACCCGCAGATCGAGGAGCGCGGTCTCGTCGTCGAGACCGACCATCCCGCGTGGGGCACGGTCCGCCAGGTCGCCGGCCCGGTGCGGGTCGGCGAACCGCGCGCTTCGCACCGCCGCGCCCCGCGGCGCGATGAGGATGCGCACGCGATCCTGCATGACCTGCTCGACTACGACGCCGGCGCGGTCGCGAGTCTCGCCGCCGCCGGCGCGTTCGGAGCGGCACATGGTTGAGACCGGGCTCGATGCGATCGACCTGACCGACCTCGACCGCTTCGCCGGCGGTTTCCCGCACGACGTGTTCACCGCGCTCCGACGCGAGGCGCCCGTATGGTGGCACCCACCCACTGAGCACACACCCGACGGCGAGGGCTTCTGGGTGATCAGCCGCCACGGCGACGTGCTCGAGGTGCTGCGCGACGCGGTCACGTTCTCGTCGGAGACCGGCCCCGGTCGCACCGGCGGCGGCACCATCCTCGAGGACCTGCCACCCGGCACCGCGACCGGCGTGATGATCAACATGTCGGACCCACCCGAGCACACGAAGATCCGTGGACTCGTCAACCGCGCGTTCACGCCGCGTTCCACTTCGACGTGACCCGCCAACCCAATGCCCATCTCGCGTTCGGTCACGGGCTGCACCACTGTCTCGGCGCTGCGCTGGCGCGGCGGGAGATCCGGATCATGTACGAGGAGCTGTTGCCACGGTGCGCGGCCATCGAGACGACCGGCCCGGTGGAGTGGGGGCGGAGCAACAAGCACACGACCATTCGCCACTTGCCGGTGCGGCTCGTCCCGGCGTGAACGACGCGTGCTCGGCGGCCGACGCATATGTCGCCGCGGTCAACGCGCGCGATGCCGACGCACTGGTATCGCTGTTCGCGCCCGGTGGTGTGCTGCGGCATCCCGTCGGCACGTTCGAAACGCCCGGCGCGATCCGCGAGTTCTACGTCGGTCTCGTGTTCGCGGCAAGACGGCGGTGACGGTCGAACGGGTCGAGACCGAGCCCGGCGCACGCACCGCCACGGTCGAGCTCATCGGCCGCAGCCCGATGAGCGACGACGCCGTACGCACGATCGACTACTTCACTGTCGACGACGCCGGCGCGATCGCCGATCTACACGTCGAGCTCTGCTGACTTGGTCAGACCGCCGGTGCGGGTTCCTTGGCCCGGAACATCAGCACGCTCACGGTGATGACCCACAGCGCCCAGAGGAGGATGGCCACCAGACCCAGCGCGGCGAGCCCGTCGTTCGTGCTCGCAACCGAGCCCCCGCTCACAACGAGCGCGACCGCGAGCACGAGGCCGGCCCCACCCAACCACATTGGAAACACCCGTGTACGCAACGCGACCGCCGACGTCGCGAGGACGAGCACTGCGACCCCGAATGCCCCGGTCGCTCCCAACCCGAGCGCCAAGATGTAGAAGAACTTTGCCCCATTCGGACCGACACCGTTGAGGTTGAGTGCCACCGTGGCGTTGATCGATCCGGCAACGGCTTGTGTCGCCGCTGTCAACAACAGGCCGAGCACCGCCGCCACCGCGAGCCCGGGTTGGCCGCCTTCCGCGCGGCGTAACGTTGCCCACAACGCTGCTGCCCACCACAAGATCGGTATCGTCACCAACCCGCCGAGAATTGCCGAGACTTTGATCCCGTCCTTGTTGTCGACGAAGTACTTGAAGATCTTCGCCGCGGAGTCAGAAGTCTTCGGCGGCGACCCGGCGGTCACTACCGACGCGACGATGAGGATGATGGCCACGATCCCGGCGAGCGCGCCGTACCGCTCCCACTTCATCGAATCATCCACTGCGGACCCCCTCTGTAGAGCCGATCACAACCCAATCCGGTGCACTTTGACGGTGCAGCATGCGTGGATTCGCGATGAAGGTCAAGCACCACTCGCCCCGGCGTTCGGATCGGCTCCGCTGCCGTGGCTTAGTCGAGCACGGTCGCGGCGATGAGGTCCTCGAGGTAGCGGTCGTCCCACCACGAGATTTGCAGCTCCTTCGCCCGCCGGAAGTAGAGCTGGATGTCGTAGTCGAGGGTGAAGCCGACGCCGCCGAACACCTGCTGCGCCATCGCGGTGACATCGCGGAACGTCTGGCACGCGAACAGCTTCGCCATCGGCGCGAGCCGGTCGACAGGTCTGCCGTCGGCCCTCGCCCACGCGGCCTCGTGCACGAGGACGGTCGCCCCGTCGACGGCGGTCGACGCGTCCGCGAGGTAATGCGCGATCGCTTGGAACGCGCCCAGCGGCTTGTCGAACTGCTCGCGGTCCTTGGCGTACTGCACCGTGATGTCGAGGGCGTACTGCGCGCCACCGACGGCTCGCGCGGCGAGCAGGATCACGCCGTCAAGCATTGTGTCGTGCCATGTGGCCCAGCCCGAACCCGGAGCGCCGATCCGGTCGCCGGCCGCAACGTGCACGCCGTCGAACGTCACGGCGTACTGCGTGTCGGATGCGATCGTGTGTTGTTGCTCCATCGTGACGCCACCGTCTGCCGGGTCGACGAGGAACAGGTCGACGTCGTGCTCGCCGTCGCCGGTGCGTGCGGGCACGAGCAGATGGGTCGCAGCGCTTGCGAACGGCACGTGCCACTTCTGGCCGTCGAGCCGGAAGCCGTCGCCGTCGGCCGTCGCTCGCAGCTGGACGCCGGCAGAGCTGAAACCGTGCTCGGGCTCGAGCCACGCAGTGGTCACGATCGCCTCGCCGCGCACGATCTTCGGCAACAACTCTCGGCGCTGCTCGTCGCTGCCGGCACGCAAGAGCACGCCGGTGGTCATGACCGCGCTCACGAAATGCGGTGAGGGCGCGAGCGCGCGGCCGAGCTCCTCGTAGACGACGGCGCCTTCGAGGAGCGTCATCCCGGAGCCGCCGTACTCGGCCGGCACCATGAGGCCGATCAGGTCGAGCGCCGCGAGCTGCTTCCAAAACTCGCTCGAGTAACCGACCGGATCGTCTTCGAGCTCGCGCACGGTGTCGAGCGACGCGTACGAACCGCACACGCCGCGCACCATCTCGCGCAGCATCTCCTGTTCTTCGGTGAAGTCGAGATCGACTGCCATCAGCGCGCTCCTCGTCGACGTGATCCGGCGGTCACGGCTTCCACGCTTCGCCGCGGCGGGTCCAGGGGTTGTCGGAATCCGAGACCGGCAACGCGAGTCGTACCGAGCAGTTGGTCTTCGTCTCGCCGTCGACCGACAACGTGACGAGCAGCGAGACCCACCCGCACCCGGCGTCATCGGTCTCGATGTGTTCGACCGTCCCTGCGAGCACCATCGTGTCGCCGGGAAACACTGAGCCGCGCATGCGGAACTTCATCCGCCCGAGGCGGCCCTTCGGTCCGCTCCAGTCGGTGAGGTATCGCTCGAACCACGCGGCCTGGTTGGGCGTGTTCAGGAAGATGTTCTGGGTGCCGTTGCGATTGACTGCAAAGTCGTAGTCGTGATGCATCGGCCGCCAGTCGCGCGCCGCCAGCGCGCCGAGCACGACCGTGGTCGCGGTCACGTCGTAGGCGAGCGGCGGGAGCTCGTCGCTGTCATGCACGTCGGCGATCGTGAGCTGCTTGATGTCGGGTTCCATCACTCGCCGCTCCGATAGCCGAAGCCCGTGTACGACTCGACGCCGACGAGCTCGTCGCGTTGGTTGAAGTACTCGACGTCGATCACCCAGAACCGGCCCGAGCCGAGCTTCGTGGTCTTCGGCTCGCTGACCGACCGCAGCACCTGGTGGGTGCGCAGCACGTCGCCGGGCCGTACGGGCGTGTGGAAGATGATCGTGTTGTCGGTCATGACCGCCTCGGGCAGCCCGAACCGTTCCTTCAAGTCGAAGTGCACTTGCAGTGGCAGCACCTCGGTTGTGCGCCCGGGTGCCCAGTGATGCGGACGGAACCACACCGACAGCATCGTCGGCGGTGCGATCGGCCCGCCGGTGACGGCCTCGGCGACGGCGTCGTCCCAGAACAGCGGGTTGCCGTTCTC